>JABWAT010000022.1:0-42500 GCA_013360915.1 Bacteroidota bacterium | reverse complement strand
GAGCAAGTGGAATTCTGCAGGAATCTGTCCAGACCACTGGATAAGGCTAAATACTCTTTAGTGACCGATAGTGAACCAGTACCGTGAGGGAAAGGTGAAAAGCACCCTGATGAAGGGAGTGAAACAGAACCTGAAACCGTTTGTCTACAAGCTGTCGGAGTCTCTTCGTGAGACGACGGCGTGCCTTTTGCATAATGAACCTACGAGTTACGGTAAGTAGCCAGGTTAAGACCTTCAGGGTCGTAGAGCCGCAGCGAAAGCGAGTCCGAAACGGGCGATTAGAGTTACTTGCCGTAGACGCGAAACCGTGTGATCTAGGCTTGGTCAGGATGAAACTCCGGTAAAACGGGGTGGAGGTCCGAACTATTTTGGGTTGAAAACCATTTGGATGAACTGAGCCTAGGGGTGAAAGGCTAATCAAACTCGGTGATAGCTCGTTCTCTCCGAAATGCTTTTAGGAGCAGCGTCGTGAGTAGTTTCCAGGGGGTAGAGCACTGATTGGGCTAGGGCTGCCACAGCGGTACCAACCCCAGATAAACTCCGAATACCTGCGAAATGGTCCACGGCAGTGAGGGCGTGAGTGATAAGATCCATGTCCGAGAGGGGAACAACCCAGACCATCAGCTAAGGTCCCCAAGTACCGGTTAAGTGAGAAAGAATGTTGGATTACTGAGACAACCAGGATGTTCGCTTAGAAGCAGCTATCATTTAAAGAGTGCGTAATAGCTCACTGGTCAAGTGATCCGGCGTCGATAATTATCGGGGCTCAAACCGGTCACCGAAGCTATGGAATCCTCCGTTAAGGAGTGAATTGGTAGGAGAGCATTCCATGGGCACAGAAGGTGCAGGGAAACCTGTGCTGGAGCGCATGGAAAAGCAAATGTAGGTATAAGTAACGATAAGAGGAGTGAGAATCTCCTCCACCGTAAGTCTAAGGGTTCCTGCGCCACGTTCGTCGACGCAGGGTTAGTCGGGTCCTAAGCTGAGGCCGACAGGCGTAAGTGATGGAAAACAGGTTAATAATCCTGTACCACCGGTGGGCGTTAACTTAAGGGGTGACGCAGAAGTGAAGGTCAGAGAGGAAATGGAACTTCTTCCAAACTGGTAGGCGGTCCGGACAGGCAAATCCGTTCGGGCATACGCCGAGAAGTGACGGGAAGATCTGGCTTGCCAGGTCAACTGACTGATAAACAGGCTGCCGAGAAAAACCTCGTAAGTTGTCCAAAGGTGACCGTACCGCAAACCGACACAGGTAGACGGGTAGAATATACCAAGGTGTGCGAGTGAGCCGTAGCTAAGGAACTCGGCAAATTAGCCCCGTAACTTCGGGATAAGGGGCGCCGGTTGTAGGTGTAAGACTTCGCGTCTGAAGCTGAAGCCGGCCGCAGTGAAAGGGGTCAAGCGACTGTTTAACAAAAACACATGTCTCTGCTAAGTCGATTTAAGACGATGTATAGGGACTGACACCTGCCGAAGCCCCAGTAAACGGCGGCCGTAACTATAACGGTCCTAAGGTAGCGAAATTCCTTGTCGGGTAAGTTCCGACCTGCACGAATGGTGTAACGACTTGACCACTGTCTCGGCTACGAGCTCGGTGAACTTGTGGTCCCGGTGAAGACGCCGGGTACCCGCCACGGGACGGAAAGACCCCATGCACCTTTACTGCACCCTAGCATTGGGTTTGGATAAAGCATGTGTAGGATAGGTGGGAGACTTTGAAGTGGTGGCGCCAGCCATCATGGAGTCACCGTTGAAATACCACCCTTGCTTTATACGGATTCTAACGTCGGGCCATGAATCTGGTCTACGGACAGTGTTAGGCGGGTAGTTTGACTGGGGCGGTCGCCTCCCAAAGAGTAACGGAGGCTCCCAAAGGTTCTCTCAGTACGGTTGGTAATCGTACGTTGAGTGCAAAAGCATAAGAGAGCTTAACTGCGAGACAGACACGTCGAGCAGATGCGAAAGCAGGGTTTAGTGATCCGGCGGTAGAGAGTGGAATTGCCGTCGCTCAAAGGATAAAAGGTACGCTGGGGATAACAGGCTGATCTCCGCCAAGAGTTCATATCGACGCGGAGGTTTGGCACCTCGATGTCGGCTCATCACATCCTGGGGCTGGAGAAGGTCCCAAGGGTTTGGCTGTTCGCCAATTAAAGTGGTACGTGAGCTGGGTTCAGAACGTCGTGAGACAGTTCGGTCCCTATCTGTGGTGGGCGTTGGAAGTTTGAGAGGCTCTGTCCTTAGTACGAGAGGACCGGGATGGACGAACCTCTGGTGCGCCGGTTGTCATGCCAATGGCATTGCCGGGTAGCTATGTTCGGATGGGATAAGTGCTGAAAGCATCTAAGCACGAAACCCGCCTCAAGATAAGACTTCCCTCCCGATTTATCGGGACTGAAGACTCCTGGAAGACGACCAGGTCGATAGGCTCTATGTGGAAGGCTGGTAACAGCTGCAGCAGAGGAGTACTAATCAGTCGAGCGGCTTAACTGGTTCTGCCCCTGACCACAATCCCACTCTTGTCCGTTAATCGGGCGGTGGGCTTTCCCCATGCACTTGCTTTATAAAAGGATCCTTCAACCGATCCTGCCCTTTTCTGACAATTAAATGTTTCTTTCCCCGTCTTGTCCCACTTTGTTGCAATCACGCACGTTCAATCATGAATTTCCTCTTCCCATTCCGAACAGAGAAGTTAAGTCCTGCCGCGCCGATGGTACTGGGTCCACACACCCGGGAGAGTAGGTCACTGCCGGCTTTTTTTTTATCACCTTCGCAAAGGGATTGTCTCCCAATTCCTCATTCCCAATATCCCCCTGTTTTCTTTCCTCTTGTCCAATTTCGGATGAATGTCCACTTTGATCGTTTATACGCTTTTATGTCCGTGTGATTGCAAAGGAATCCTTCTGAACAGACAACGCCTTTTACAGTCCTTTTGTCTGACGTATGTTTCCTTGAGAGTTACAGAGTGACCGGGGAATGATTCTGAGGATAGGAGCGAGGTGGGTTTGGATGGGTTGTATCAACGGATGAACCGCATCCGACAGGGACGGACCGGTTGACCCGCCCCTGCCTGCCGGCTTTTATATTATTGAGCCAAGGTGGCCTCCGAGGTTTGCATCACACCCAGATTTCCTTTGATGGTGTCTTCAAAGGCCGACAAGGCAGCTTTAGCGCCCTCGCCCATGGCCACGACAATCTGCTTATAAGGTACCACAGACACATCGCCAGCCGCATAGATGCCAGGAACATTGGTCCGGCAGTGGGCATCAACCAGTATCTCTCCTGCGCGGTTCACTTCAACCAGTGATTTGAAAACACTGCTGTTTGCACTGAGCCCGATCTGAACAAAGACCCCGTCTGCTTCCAGTAGCTCTTCCTCGCCGGTTTCTCGGTGCTTGAAGACCAGTCCGGTTACCTTACCGTTGGTTCCTTCGATCCGGAGCGTCTGTGCAGAAGTGACAATCCGGACATTGGGTTTGGACCGAAGCTTTTCCTGCAGAATCTGGTCGCCTTTTAATTCGGGAAGGAATTCGAGTAACGTGACTTCAGAGGCAATGGATGACAGATCAATTCCACCCTCCAATCCGGAATTGCCACCACCAATCACCACCACTTTCCGGCCCTTATAGAAGGGGCCCTCGCAGTGGGTGCAAAAGGCGACGCCGGCCCCGATGTGTTCCTTTTCACCCGGTACGTTCAGACGACGCCAGCTGGCTCCGGTGGCAATGATGAGAGCCGGGGCCTTGAGGGTTTCGCCCAATGAGGTGGTAAGGTGTTTCACTCCATGGACCACTTCTGCCGATTCAATCAGACGATTTTCCAGAATGGTTATTGGATATTCGCTCAGGTGCTGCCGCAGATTCCCGGCCAGTTGACTGCCGGTGGTCTGCGGAACAGAAATCAGGTTTTCAATGGCCAGGGTTTCATTCACCTGGCCTCCGATGGCGTTTGCTACTATGGCCACCGAGAATCCTTTTCTTGCCGCATAAATGGCTGCCGAGACCCCTGCAGGTCCGCCTCCAGCCACAAGAACATCAAACTGCTGAACCGTTCCGGCCGGTGATGTGCCGGTTACATTCAGATGATCCTCCAGCTTGGAGAGCAGTTCACCCAGTGTGGATCGGCCGACATGAAACAAGGTGCCGTTTACATAAACCGAGGGTACAGCCTGTATTCCAAGTTTCTCTATCTCAGACTGGTGAAGTCCGCCATCCAGAATTTCATGCTGAATGCCGGGATTCAGGAAGGATAGCACATTTAAAGCCTGAACCACATCGGGACAGTTGGTACAGGTGAGCGAAACATAGCTTTTAATCTGAATGGGTCCGGGAAGAGCCCTGATCCGTGCCTGAAGCAAATCATCGGGAAGATTTTTTCCGATGCCATCCAGGTTCAGAACCGCAAGCAACAGGGTCGTGAACTCATGACCGGTCGGAATCATCCTGAAAACAACGGGAGTGGCTTGGCCGTCTTTCATTATGACAAAGGACAACCCAGTTCCCTCTGAGATCTGCACCGTTGTTTTCTCTGAGCAGGAGGCCACTTCAGACAGAAGGGTGATCAGTTCTTCGCGGTTCGGATGAGCCGGGCCGGCCAAGATTCTGAATTGATAGTGACTATTGAGTCTGGCGAACAGTTCGCTGACCTGGGATTTAATGGTCTGATCTAACATGTGAGTGCCCTTTCCATGGGTCCGGAAGGAGCCTCTGCCCCTTCCGGTAACCATTTTCAGATTTTGCCAACCAGATCGATACTGGGTTTAAGCGTGGATTTTCCTTCTTCCCATTTGGCCGGGCAGACTTCACCAGGATGGCTGGCTACAAACTGAAGGGCTTTCAGCCGGCGGAGCAGTTCGGCAGCGTTTCTTCCGATGTTTCCTGCAACCACCTCATAGGAGACGATTTCACCCTGCGGATTGACGATAAAGGTGCCCCGCTCTGCCAGTCCTTCCTCCTCGATATAAACATCAAATCCGCGGGTGATCACCCCTGTTGGATCGGCAAGCATGGGGTATTTAATCTTGCGGATGGTTTCCGACGCATCATGCCAGGCTTTGTGAACGAAGTGCGTGTCGGTGGAAACCGAGTAGATCTCAGTATTCATGGATTTAAACTGGTCGTACAGATTGGCCAGGTCTTCCAGTTCGGTCGGGCAGACAAAGGTGAAGTCGGCCGGGTAAAAGAAAAAGACTGACCATTTGCCCATGACATCCTGTGTGGTAATGGTTTTGAATCCGTTGTTAATAAAAGCCTGTGCTTTGAAGTCAACGATTTTTTTTCCGATTTGTGACATGTGTTTCCTCTATTGATTTGTGTTTGTTTGTGATACAAAGGTCCGGCGGAAATCCTCAATAAGTAAAATAGATAATATCGTATCTGTCGATAATTATTATCTATATTCTTTGCGGAACCAGGGAAGTGGTGATCTGAAAGTCAGAGATCAGAGGAAGAGGGTGTTCAGAGTATGCTCTGACCTTGAGTACGGACAGGTGATTGATGTAGTCTGACTGGCAGCCATTGCAGACAAAGGGAAGAGTCCTGATTAAACGGGATGGGAAGGGTAAAACTCTAAAAACGAAAAAGGCCTTTCCTGATAACAAGAAAGGCCTGATTGGTGGGCGTTCAGGGCCCAGAACCTTCGCTTTTCTATGATATCCTACCTTCCTGCTAAAAGTCATAAGTCCATTGATTTTCAATACTTTAGGCCTATCTCTGATTATTAATGTTTATTTATAGTAATCATGGATAAGCGAAAATGTTGTACCCTATGTTGTACCCTTCCTATCTTTAGCCCACACATCCTTGGGGGTTGTTATGGGTTACGGTGGTCTGAATATCTTTCTCACACTTAAAAGGAAGTCCCTTGGGGCAGGTTCCACCCCGGATGATGGGGATGAACACCTGATCTATATTGACTGTAATTTTGGCCGGACGGACCGGACAAGGGTTTACACAGGCCTGAAGGTTTACCGGAAGGATTGGGACCCAACGAAAAAGGCGGTCAGGAGAACGGATCCGGAATGGGCATTAAAAAACCGGATGATCAGTGAACTGATTGAAAAAGGAAAAAGGACAGCCCATCAGATCATGATAAAGTCCGAGACCCGGGAGGATCGGGTGACCGGTTGGAAAGCTGCAATGGTCAATCAGATCAGACCACTTCCGGTTCAAGTGAAAGAGCCTTTCAGTTTTGAACAGACTTTCAATGAGATTCTTTTGAAGCAGGGAAACCGGATTAATGAAGGAACACTAAAAGTTTACCGGACTGCCTTTAAGTATCTGAGGGAGTTTTGCATTCAGGAAGGAAAGCCAGTGAACCCGGAAAAATTCAATTCTGACTTTATGCAGGGGTTTCTTTCTTTCTTATACTCTGAGGTTGGATTGACGGATAATACAGCCCACAAGGTAATCAGGACCCTTCAGGCTGCAGCCAAGAAAACACAAAAGACCGAGACGTACAAACAGGCAGGAATAACGATCCACCCCGACTTTTTTGAATCCCTTTCAATGGTCAAAACAAGGAAGGCCGGGAAAATATTCCTTACCCTTCCGGAACTGCAGTCAATCATTGCCCTGAAGCCAAGAACAGCCAAAATTGAGAGAATCCGGGATCTTTTTATCTTTCAATGCCTGACCGGTCTTCGTTACTCTGATCTGAAGACCATGACCCGGGAAGCGGTCAAAGATATTAAGATTGAAGGAAAGGAATATCGGTTCATTGAAAAGAGACAAGAAAAGACCCGGGACTTTGTAAAGATTCCCCTGATACCCTTGGCAGAAGAAATCCTGATAAAATACGACTTCCTTTTACCGGTCCCATCCAATCAAAAGTACAATGAGTACCTGAAGGAGTTGGGACAGGAAGCCGGACTGAATGAACCGGTGAAAATTACCCGATACCAAGGAGCCAAGGAAATAACGGTTACCCATCCAAAATGGAACCTGATCGGGACCCACACAGCCCGGCACACAACGGCCACCCTTGGTCATCAGTTAGGACTACCCCCAAAAGTTGTTCAAGCCACCTTGGGTCATTCAGACCTGAAAACGACCATGATTTACAGTCATGATGATTTCCGGTTTAACGTGGTGGCGTTTACAGAGGCATTCAAGAAAATCTGAAAGGAAAGGCAATGGATCTGAATAGTTTTGATTGGGCCAAGGTACGTCTATCCCAAGCCCTGCAAGTCACCCCGATGGATCAGAAATACTTTAAGATTGAAGTGGTGGAAGAACAGAAAAGGTTTAAAATCCACATCCTTCATACCCGGGACGTTCCATCCCTTTACCTAAGTTGGGAAACCCAAGGAAGTGAAATTGACAGAATAATTGATTTTTGTGAACAGACAAAACTTTTCCATGATTGGATCCTTAAAGACCTTTTAATTGAGCTGCATATCTTCCTGCAGAGAGTTAGGAAGGTTGGAGCCTTGGCCGGTACGGATTGGACCGGGATAACCCGGGCCGGGGTATTGCAGGACCATACAGAGCAGAAAACGTGGATTCAAATCCTTGGCCAGATAAGTGACCTTTACTCATCCTACTATTTTGGCAGGGAAAACCCCGGATGGTTCAGTTGGTTCCGGGATGGTTCAAACTTGGCCTATTCCTTTTCCCCTGACCTGATGGAGTTTGACCCGGTTGACTTGGATAAACGGATCCGGGAAAATGAAAAGAGGGCCCTGAAGGAAGTCCCTGAATTATTAGGGAAGTCCGGGGGTAATGTTGTTCAGGAACCCATCCCCACTATCAAATCAAAAAAACACCACAGGACCGAGAGTAAAGCGAAAGCCGTTGATCTGATCATAAAGATTTTGAAGGAATGGAAGCCAAAAACTCCCGGGAAAAAAATTTCATTTTCGGGGGTCTTTATTCCGGAAATCGCAGATCGATATGCAGAGCAGAGGGGTAACAGACAAACCGTTTCTGAACCCACCCTGAGGGGGTACTTCTATGAAACCGCAGGGAATGTACCTGAATTGATTGATTGGAGAATCCAACATAAACACTATTTTGACAGGGAATAACTGTTCTTTTGTTTAGTTGTTTAACTGATACAAGTCAACAATAAACAAAGGGAGACCTTGCAATTGTTTCATTAACAAAGGGACAATTGCAATGCCGAATAACTTTGAAAACATTCTCGGGCAGACAGTCCGGGAGCAATTAACAGCCATCCTTCCGGATTTGACTGAAGCGGTTTCCCAGTCAGTCATGACCCGGATTTCTGAAGCCTTCCCCAAAGAAGAAAAGCCACTATCCACCGAGGAAGTCTGCAGGCTTTTTGATATCCACCCACAAACCGCAAACCGATGGAGACGGATTGGGAGACTTCCCTATCATGAAACCCCCGGTGGCCGGAAGGTCTTTTACCTGTATTCGGAGGTCTTGGAGGCCCTGAAGCAGAACCCATCCAAAAGAAAACCCAAGGCAAGGTAAGGAGGAATGGCTATGGAAAACCGACTGACCTTTGATGAAGTATTGGGACAATTGGAAAAGGTCCGACAAAGCGGAAAGGACCCACAAGGTAATCCAAGATACAGCGCCTGCTGCCCGGCACATGCCGACAGATCCCCATCCCTATGTATTTCGGAGGATGCAAGAACCGGGAGACTTTTACTCTATTGTTTTGCAGGTTGTTCCTTTGATGATATCCTGAACCACCTGACCCACAGAACAGCCCACAGGCCACCAAGAAACATCCCGATCCGGCCAATATACCGGGAAGGGGTGAAGGTAAGCCAGGAGCAGATTGAGGCCGAAATACAGAAATACAGGGAACAGTTGAAAGGGTTGAAGCGCAATGGATAACAGACTACTCCCTGCCCTGAAGCGATATTTTTGGGATCTTGATGTTTTAATGGATTGGGAAATCGGTTTCGATGCAAGTGGTCCTGATTGGGTTGAAATCCATTTTCCTTACCGGTCCATTGATGGAAAAGCAGTTAATATAAAAACCATCCGGTACGGACTGGACCTGAAAAGGAAGAAGGATGGAACCCGTTTTATTGGAAGTGGGATTCCTGTTCCCTTTTACGGGGTCCACCAGATAAACCAAGCCGGGAACAAAGGAAAACCGATTGCCTTGGTTGAAAGTGAAAAGACAGTCCTGACCCTTTACCGTTGGATGCCTAAGTATGTTTGGTTGGCATCCGGTGGGACCAGTGGGGTAACAAAAGAAAAGGCCCGGGACCTTACCGGAAGGGATATCCTGATCTATTTTGATGCAGATGAACCGGGACGGAAGGGTGCAGAAAAAGCTGCTCAATTATTAACCCAATACGGTTGCAGGGTTAAGATAATGGACCCCTTCCCTGACCGGGTTGATGGGTGGGACCTTGCAGATGAATTTTTAAGGGTCCATGATTCTTGGCCTGAAAACAATGAACGATTGATCGGTGATGCCTATGAATGGACCGATTGGACTGTCCTATCATCCGGGGGTGAAAAATGAAAAGTCCCCTGTTTTCATTAAACAGCCATGCCGATGAGTTTTCCAAGGATGAGCCATTGCAACACAACATCAACGGGTCCGGGGTTAATGAAACCGAAACGGATCTACCCCAAGACCAAGAAACAAACATTTTCCCGGTTGAAGTATTCCCCCAAACTGTTCAAGAAATCATTGCTGCAACAAATGAAAGCCTACAATATCCTGCCGACTTCATCGGGTCTTCCCTGCTTTATGCCCTTTCCATTGCAATTGGGAATACCCATAGAGCTGAGGTTAAAAAGGGATGGGTGGAAAGTTCTGTCTTATACCTTGCCATTGTTGCCCGGGCAGGAACGAATAAAAGCCACCCATTAAGCTTTGCCCTTCAGCCAATCGTTGATCAGGACAGGAAATCTTACAGTCTATATGAACAACAACGAAGGGACTATGAAAAAATGGTCAACCTTCCAAAGAAAGAACGGCAAGACCAAGCCATTGACGAAACGGTTAAACCCCATTGGCAGAAGTACCTGATTTCGGATTTCACACCTGAGGCCCTTGCAGAAGTCCACAAGTTCAATAAACGGGGAATCGGGGTTTACGTTGATGAATTGGCCGGTTGGTTCAAAAACTTCAATCGGTACAATAAAGGCAGCGAGATGGAGTTTTGGTTGAGTCAATGGAGTGGAAGGCCAATCAACATTGACCGGAAAACAGGGGAGCCCATTTTTATTCCCTTGCCATTTATTTCGGTGGCCGGGACTATGCAAAACGGGATCCTGAATGAACTTGCCAAAGAAAACCGGACTCAAAACGGGTTTATTGACAGGATCCTGTTTGTTATTCCCGATAATATAAGAAAGGAATATTGGAGCGAGACGGAGTTACCACCCGATATTTCAGAACGGTGGAAAGCAATCATCCATAAACTTTTGAGTTTGTCGGTTCCAATTGATGATACAGGGAACCCCAGTCCCATAGTTCTAATGTTTAAACCCGAAGCAAAACAAGCCTTAATAGAATGGCAGAGGTTTAACACAGACCAAAGCAATAAAGCAGACAACGAGACGTTGAGCGGTATTTTCAGCAAGATGGAAACGTATGTTGCACGGTTCGCTTTGATACTTGAATTACTTCAATATGCCTGCAACGAAAGCGATAAACAGGCTATAGGATTACGGGCAGTTCACGGGGCTATTTTGTTGGTTGAGTACTTCAAAAGGTCTGCCGAAAAAGTAAATTCAATTCTGCAAAATGCCAGCCCATTGGATAAACATCCTGCCGATAAACAGATCGTTTACAATGCCTTACCAGATACATTTACGACCGAGCAAGGCTTACAAATAGTGGTCAGGCTGGGGATGAAAGAAAGAACCTTTAAGCGGTTCCTTAATGACAAAGGGTTGTTCTGCAGGACAAGCAGGGGTGAATACGAAAAGTTAATTTAAGCCGATGGCATTTGGCATTTACGGCACGACCGGCATTAAAGGCATGAACTAAAAGCCACTTGTGCCACAAATGCCACTTGTGCCAAGTGCCATTCGGTAAACCTTGACAATTCTGAAGCTGATAATGAAAGGGGGACGCTGCCTATTTTTTTGGGTCCTTTCCGGTGGATTCAGGGAGCGGATGCACGGAACCCCGGGATTCCCTTAGAGATAGATTTTTCTTATTGAGGGTTAATAAAATATAGAATCATTCCGTTAAGAAATAATTAGAAAACGGGCTGCCCATCCTTTGACTTTTGATTCTTTTAAATGGCCCTGATAGTTTCGCCACCGATCCGAGCAGACAGAAAACCCCGATACTTAATTCAATGAGATTGAGCCGGTTCTGTCACTTCCTGAGAGCAGGAGACAAACAGGAAGAAATACGTTAATTAAAGGAAATAGAGCAGTTTTGGAATGACCCTGCCTACTAATGGGTCATGACTCGGGAGAGGCCATCCGACTTGATTGGGTGGCCTTTTTTATTTGAACAAAAAAGGGGCAGCCCAGTTAAGGACCACCCCCGGCTATGGATGGGACAAAGATAGGTCATTTTCTGCAATGTTGTACCCTATGTTGTACCCTAAAAACGAAAAAGGCCCTTCCTGATATCAGAAAAGGCCTTGTTGGTGGGCGTTCAGGGATTCGAACCCCGGACCCTCTGCTTGTAAGGCAGATGCTCTGGACCAGCTGAGCTAAACGCCCCTAAAGGGAATGCAAAGTTACGCTTTGGTGCGCGGGTTGTCAATAGAAGACAGAATCAACCCAGTTTCCAGACGTAAATGGTACCATCCACGTTACCGCTGACGAGTAAACGGTCACCGGAATCGGTCAGGAGGGAAATGACACGGCTCTGATGTCCTTTCAGCTGGGCAGCCTTCTGATGGGTTTTCCGGTTGATGACAGCAATGTGCTTATCGCCACCGCCTGTAATCAGAAAATGGTTCTTGGCCGATTGAATCAGGCAAAGGGTTCCCTTTTCATGCGGAACGCTGTGACGTTGTTTGGTCATGGCAGGGAATGCCCAATCAATCAGATGTCCGTCTTTGCCCGTGGTAAACAGGCTATCGCCGTCTGGATCGAACACCATGCCGGTGACGGGACCCGAGTGGGCATGAACCTCGGCCACCAGATCGCCGGTGTGAGTATCCCACACCATCACAATTCCTTTTTCATCCCCGCTGACCAGATACCGGTTATCTTCAGATATCAGGGTTTTAAGAATAGATTCCTTATGACCTGCAAAGGACCGGATCAATGTAAGGTCATCGGCCTTCCACAATTTGATCAGCATATCCCATCCGGCCGTCAGAATGTACTGTCCGTCTGAAGAAAGCAGGACATTGTTGACATAATAATCATGAACATCGGTAGTGGAGAGAAGGTCACCGGTGACCAGGTGGTAAAAACGGAGAGACTTTTCGAGTCCGGCCACAATTAACCGGTTACGCCGGGTATCGGCAATCATATCCTTCACGTGTGTCGGATGGTCGATAACCCGTTCGATGTCGCGCGTTTCCAGGTTCCAGAACCGGATCTGCTTTCCCTTCCCCGAGGCAATCAACCGATCAGTGGACGGCTCCCAGATGACCGATTCCACCGCACCGTTAAATCCGTTGGTTTTGCGTATCAATTCACCGGAATCGGTATTCCAGACACACCAGGTGCCATCATCCGATGCCGTCAGAATGGTTTTCCCATCGCGGGTGACGGCTGCAGCATAGACGCCGAAGTCATGACCCTGCAGGGTATTCAGTAAAATGCCTTCATGAAAATCCCAGACTGTGGAAGATTTATCGAGTCCGCCCGCCACCACGATTTCATCGCCCGGACTGATGGTAACCACTTCGACGGAGGACTTATTGGCTTCCACACTGCGGATCATGGCACCGGAGCGGATATCCCACCATTTAATGGTATTATCCCAGCTGCCACTGATCGCAACGGTCCCGTTGCTGTTGACCGTTACTGAATAAATGGAGCCGTTGTGTCCTTCAAAAATCCTGGTACAGTCTCCTGTGTAGGGGTCCCATACCCGGACGGTGGAATCACGTGAGCCGGTAACCAGGACTTTTCCGTTGCCGCTGTAGGCCAGAGAATAGACCGAGTCCTTATGTCCTTCAAGTGTGTGAACCAGGGCACCGGATTTAACTTCGAAAATGAGGGTCTTGCCGGTTTTATTGGCGACGGCTATCTGAGTGCCAAGCAGGTTGAATGCAATGGCATTGATGGGGCCCTGTTTGACCTGTATGGTGCGGATGGGCGTATAATCGGCAAGATTCCAGATAATCACGGTCTGATCATCGCTGCCGGTGGCCACCTGGTTATTAACCGGAGAAACGGCCACAGCGGTCACGAAATCATCATGACAGTCGACCATACGGATCAGTTCACCGGAATGAAGGTCCCTGATTTCCATACCGACGGTGGTTCCGATGATCACCTCGCGACCATTCGGATGCAGGGTGAGGGATTTTAAACTTCCGCTGCCGAGACGGAGTTTCGGTGAATCGCGGAAAATTCTGGAAATGGCTGCCTGATCGATCATAAGTACTCTGAAAGACGTTTCTGATGATTACAAATTGAAAAATTCGCTGAGAAAGGAGGCATTTTGCCGGTCCTTTTCAGGCCCCTGGGGCTCTGATTGGCCAATAACTTTCTAAAATAACAAAGAAACAGCAGATTTTTGAAACACAACGGTCCGGAAGTCTCTGATTTTGTTGAGTTTATACCGTCAGGGATTTATATTTCTGTCTGATATGAATACCACCGGACATCCTTCCGAACGATTAATCAACCTTGCAAGAACCATCCAGTCGAAAGCACGGGCCCCCTTTTCTCTATTCAGAGTGGGAGCGGTGCTGGTCACTTCTTCCGGGGCACTTTACACGGGTTGCAATATTGAAAACAGCAGCTACAGTCTGACGATCTGTGCAGAACGGGTGGCCATATTCAAAGCCATTTCTGAAGGCGAAACCACTTTTACCGACCTGTACCTGTGCGGTGATGCCCCTGCCTGGACCCATCCGTGCGGAGCCTGCCGGCAGGTTCTCATGGACCTGGCTGGTCCTGATCTGGCTATTCACCTGATTCACCGGGACAACTCAGTCCGTACGGTCACCTGCAGCGACCTGTTACCCGATCATTTCAGCGCTTCGGACCTGCCTTCCTGACCCATGGAAACCCACGTTCGCCCCGGTTGGATAGAAGTGATTTGCGGCAGTATGTTTTCGGGAAAAACCGAAGAGCTGATCCGCCGCATCCGCCGGGCGCAGATTGCCCGGCAACGGGTTGAAATTTTTAAACCACGGCTGGATAACCGTTACAGCGAAACCCATATCGTGGCGCACAGCGATCAATCCATTCCCTCGACCCTGATTGAAAGTGCGGCCGAGATGATCCTTCTGAGCGAAAATGCCGATGTGATCGGTATTGATGAGGTCCAGTTTCTGGGAATGGAAGTCGTTCCTGTGGTTGAACACCTTGCGAATGCCGGAAAGCGGGTCATCTGTGCCGGTTTGGATCAGGATTTCAGGGGACTCCCGTTTGAGCCGGTTCCCCAATTGCTGGCCATTGCCGAATACATTACCAAAACCCAGGCCATCTGCATGGTATGCGGGGCTCCGGCTTTGCGGTCCCAGCGGCTGACAGCGGCCACCAGCCGGGTTCAGTTGGGTGCTAAGGACAGCTATGAGCCCCGTTGCAGACATTGTTTTGTTCCCCCTCCAGCAGAAAAGAAAGGATAGCCGGCATGTTTATACTTCAGGGAATTGTGGGTCTCATAATTATCATCGGTCTGGCCTGGCTGTTTTCAAGCAACCGGAAGGCCATTAACTGGAAACTCGTGGGAATTGGAATCAGTCTTCAGGTGGTTTTCGGCATTTTTGTTATCAGAGGACGCGACCTCGGTCAGATCTGGTCACCGCTGGAGTGGCCAAAAATGGCCTTTGATTTTGTAAGCACTGTGTTTGTTCAGTTACTGGCATTTACCGTTGAGGGATCCCGTTTTGTCTTCGGAAATCTGGCCATCAGCCCCGGATTCAACGACTCTCTCGGCTTTTTCTTCGCTTTTCAGGTTCTGCCAACCATTATTTTCTTTGCCAGCATCATGAGCGTGCTGTACCATCTGGGGATCATGCAGAAAGTAGTTCAGGGAGTGGCCTGGCTGATTTCAAAATCGCTCAGGACATCAGGCGCAGAGACCCTCAGTGTATCAGCCAACATTTTTGTCGGGCAAACCGAAGCACCGCTGGTGATCAAACCGTTTATCGGTAAAATGACCCAGTCCGAACTCATGGCAGTCATGATTGGCGGAATGGCTACCATCGCCGGCGGGGTGATGGCCTCCTACGTTCAGATGCTTGGGTTTTCCTTTGCACAGGCAAAAGGAATCCCGATTCAGGAAGCACAGATTCAGTTTGCCGGTCAGTTGCTGGGTGCCAGTATCATGGCCGCACCGGCAGCCTTGCTGATTGCTAAAATTCTGGTACCTGAAACCGGAACGCCTGAAACAACCGGACATGTGAAAGTGCCAGTGGAAAAAACATCTTCCAACGTCATTGAGGCGGCTGCAGCCGGGGCCGCAG
This sequence comes from Bacteroidota bacterium, assembly GCA_013360915.1. Classification (NCBI taxonomy): domain Bacteria; kingdom Pseudomonadati; phylum Bacteroidota; species Bacteroidota bacterium. Next base: position 26,998 of record JABWAT010000022.1, on the reverse strand, counting down.
ACGGACTGAAACTCGCGCTAAATGTGGGGGCCATGCTGCTGGCCTTTATTGCCCTGATTGCGCTGGTGAACTGGCTGCTGGGTCAGCTGGGAGAAGTAACCGGCCTGAATGCCTGGCTGGTCGACACTTACAAACAACCACTGAAACTTGAACTCATGCTGGGATTGGTGCTTCAGTACCTCGCCATGGGAATCGGAGTGCCGGTCGCTGATGCACTTAATTTCGGATCACTGATCGGTACGAAAATCATCCTGAATGAGTTTGTAGCCTACCTGAACCTTGCCGACATGGTAAAAGCCAACATGCTGGATCCGAAGACCATCACCATGGCCACCTTTGCTTTGTGCGGATTTGCGAATATTTCCTCCATTGCCATTCAGATCGGCGGAATCGGACCGCTGGCCCCTCATCGCCAGTCCGATCTGGCCAAACTTGGACTCCGGGCAGTTCTTGGCGGAACCCTGGCCACACTGATGACGGCCTCCATCGCCGGGGTGTTGGGATGAGTACCGACGTTGCCACCCTGACGCAGGCGCTTGCCGGGCAGATCCGTGCCAGATATCAGGGCGTTCCTGATCTCGCTATCATTCTGGGCAGCGGACTGGGTGATTTTGCCACCACGCTGACCGATCCGGTGATTATTCCGGTTTCAGAACTCAGTGGTTATCCCGCCAGCACCGTTGACGGACATGCCGGACAGATCATTTTCGGAAAATCGGGTGGAAAGACGGTTCTGGCTTTCAAAGGCCGGTTACATGTTTACGAGGGATATGAACCGGCATTGACGGTTATTCCCGTTTGGATCGCCAGGCACCTGGGTGTGAAAACCCTGATCGTCACCAATGCGGCAGGTGGAATAAACCCGGGCTTTTCGGTGGGCGATCTGATGCTGATCACCGATCACATTGGTTTTCAGTTCAGAAATCCGCTGATCGGACCGAATCCCGATCAAATGGGACCACGATTTCCTGATATGAGTGAGCCATATGACCGCGGACTCATTGCCAGGGCCGAAGAAATCGCCATCCGGGAAGGAATTCTCTGTCGTAAGGGAGTGTACCTGGCACTTACCGGTCCGAGTTACGAAACCCCGGCCGAAATACGGATGTTACGGGTGCTGGGTGCCGATGCCGTTGGAATGTCAACGGTGATGGAAGTGATTCAGGCGGCCCATCTGGGACTGAGAGTGCTGGGAATTTCCCTGATTTCCAACATGGCATCCGGAATGTCGGACAGCAAACTCTCTCATTCCGAAGTCAACGAGGTGGGGCAGGCTCGTAAGGCTGTTTTCACCCGATGGATTCATTCAATCATCAGTGAGCTATGATAAAATTGCTTTCCTTTCTGCTGACTTTTCTGGCTCTCGGCTGCGGATCACCTTCCCGGGAGGCCGAACCAACCGGTCCCCTCGTGATCCGGTGGGTCTATTCCTATGAAATGGCCGATGGCGCCATGGGCCGGGAGTTTGCAGATACGTCGTGGGCCGTCTTTTTCGAAGGGCCAGCTGACTCACTCAAACTGAGTCAGGCTGCGGCGGCGGTTCCATGGACACGAATCCATCTGAACGGATCGCATGAGCGGGGTCAATTACCTGTGGTGGGTTTTCCGGCCGATGATCCATCCCTGGTTCAGGTGACCGTTTATCCCGGTCCGGTTTCATTGTCCTCTTTCATCACAAGGGATTCAATCCGGTACCGTTTACTGCTCGATCTGGATTCGCTCAAACAGGTGCATCCGGCCACCAATCTGATTGTGATTCACAATCCGCAAACGCCCTCGCTTGCAGGCCAAACCGATCAGCGCCTGATTCCGATCAGTTCGGGAGTCCCGGAAACCGTGATTCAGGATGAAGAAAACCGGCGTCTTGTCAGAACCATGAAACGCATGGATTCTCTGTTGATACGGAACCGGATTGATGAATTTACTCAGTTCATCCATGGCGGATATTCCGACAATGGGGTTGGAAAATCAGACAAGATGAATTTCTACAAGTTCATTGCCCTGCGGCTCGAAGGCATGCATTTCGACTATGGCAATTTCCTTTTCGAGACCCTTCCGGACGGACGAAAATTTCTTTACTATCAGTACAATCTCTGGAAACAGGATACCCTGGTCGATTCGGGTACAGAGATGAGATATTTCAAACAGGTGAATGGTGTCTGGAAAGAGACCGGAAACCTGAGCCGGTTTTATAAAAATGTGCTTGATGCCAAAAACATGGGTGGTGAACGCGAGTTTTACGTGTACCTGCCGCCCGACTATTTCACCAATGTGAAACGGCGTTATCCGGTGATTTATGTCTTCAACGACTTTCTGGACCGCACTCAGGATTGGGTGGCTTACCGGATCGATCAGAAGTTTGATAAGGCCATTGAAAAGGGCCACATGAAGCCTGCCATTGTTATTTTCATGGATGGAGGGCCTTCCCTGTATATGAAGTCGGCCCATTCTGATGCGTATAATTTTGAAGACTTCTTCATGAACGGGGTTGGTGCCAATTTTGATCTTACCCTCCGCACCATCCCGGACAGAGACTACCGTTTTCTGACCGGATTTGGTCAGGGAGGGTTGGCAGCCATGTATTATGGTATTAAATACCCAACGTTGTTTTCTTCGGTTGCATCGGTGAATGGCCGGCTGACCCAATCTCTGATGGCCAGTCATGTCGATGCCGGGAATCCCGATTACTGGACCGATAAGTATCCGGCATACTATCTGAATATCATGCCGGACCACATCAAACCCATGTTGAATTTTATTTTACTGCAACAAAAAAATGGTGATCAGATGACAGATTTTCTGACGGTAACCTCGTTGATGGATACGAAAGGTGTCCGCTTTCAGGCGACCGTATTTGAAGATGCCTGGCAGGAGAATTTTCCCCTGATCATTGAAAAAGCCTTCGGCGGCCATATGGCTTCCCGCGGAAAATAACCCACCGGTACGCTTTCCCTGATGGATTGACAGGGGACTGCGTATATTTGTCTGAACAATCGCAATCATAACCGGCTGCACAGGCAGAACCCTGTCGGCCGTTCGGAGGATGTATGCCACGGTTCCTGCTAACCGTTCTGACCCTTTTCCTCTCCGCAGCTCTGTACGGACAGTCGGCACTGCTTTACCGCTATGGCCTGGATGAAGGGTTGCCGTCGAGTTATGTGAAATATCTCCTGCAATTACCATCCGGTGAAATGCTGATCGCCACCGACAACGGGCTGGCCGAATTTAATGGATACAATTTCACCAATTACCACCTGAAGGACGGTCTTCCTTCCATTTATGTGAAGTATTTGCTTCTGGACAGCAAAGAACAACTGTGGGTAGGGACCAATACCGGACTTGCGACGGCTGATCCTGCCAACCTGAGGGCCGGTTTTACCAAATTCCCGCTGGATAAAGAAACCCCCGATATGCGGATTCTGAATCTGATCGAGGATTCAAAGGGCAGAATCTGGGCGGCCTCGGATGGTGTCATTTATGTGATCAGCGGCGAAATGGTAACCAAGCTGACGTTCCCTTCAGGAACCTACTTTGCCAGTGATTTTGTACGTTCCTTCGATTTTGCAGAAGATTCCCGGGGTGGCATGTGGGTGACCAGTCTGGGATCGGGTATCTGGTATGTGAGTGCCGATCTGAAAAATCCGGTTCCTGTTCCGATCCCCGGAATGGATCCGCTGACCCGGATCATCTATCCGGTCGGGGACAATAAGTATCTGGTTGGCACCAGCGAAAATACCAGAAATCCGGGCAGCACCGGGTTATTCGAAGTGACCATCAATCCTGAGCAGCCACAGCAATCCACCGCGCGGATGGTGAATCAGCAGCTGAGAATGGTTAACCGGCTGACACCCATGGGCGACGGCAGTTACCATGTGGCCACCGATGGGTATGGTTATCTGGTCTGGGATAGCAAAACAAACACAACCAGAAAACCCTTCGATATCAAATCCCCTTATCTGAAGGATGTGAAGGTGGACCGGCAGCGTAACACCTGGATCCTGTGTGATGACGGCGTTTACCTCAATCCGTTCACCATTTTCAGAAACGTGACTGAAGAGAACGGGTTGCCTAACCGCTATGTATCTAAAATTGTGGTGGATAGCCGCAACCGTGCTTTTATTTCGAATTATGAGGGCGTTTTTGTTCTTGAAGATGGCTCCAAGCGTGTCAGACGGCTGGCGGGAGGTGTCTCGGGATTGTTTACAAAATCCATGATTCTCGATGAACCCGAAAACACCCTGTATGTATTCGGTGAGTATCAGGTTTTTCTGGTGAATCTGACCACGCTGGCCACCGAAAAGCAGATCCGGTTGCCAAATACCGGCGGCATCGAACATGCGTTCATGGATTCAAAGAAAAGAATCTGGCTTCCGGCCCTGACGCAACTGGTGATGTTCAATACAGTATCGGGTGCGATTCAGCTGTACGATCAGAAAAACGGGGTTGAATCGAATCTGTATTCGGCCATTGAAGACAAGGATGGAAACATTTACATCGGCGGTTCCAACCGGATGATGTATCAGGCCGACCCGGCCGCACAGAAGCTGAAACCACTCGATTGGTCGTCCTATGCAACCGCTCCCGATTCACTGGCCTTGTTTGATTACCTTTCCAGGGACGACCAGAACCGCATCTGGATTGGCGCCTCGAGTGGATTGTACATCTGGACCCCCGGAAAAACGCTGGAACAGGTGGTTACCGATCAGTTAACACCCATGGATAACGTGCGGTTTTCGGTTCACGATGGAACCCGGACCTGGGTTGGAACCAACCGTTACCTGTTCCTGCTTACATTGAATGCCACCGGAGAGGTGGTGGGCAAGCGGGTGTTCAGAAAACGAAACGGACTGGAATCGACCAGTTTCTCCATCCGGTCGGCCACACGCGATAACAAGGGCCGTTTATGGATGGGAACCAACGTTGGAGTCAGTTATACCACCGGAGAGGCGGTCAGCGAGTTCAGACCAACGGTCCGGATGGCTTCCTGGAGAACGAATCTGGCTTCTTTTTTCTCGACCAACTTTCAGTCGCTGGATCCCTCCACCTCGACCATTCAGTTCGATTATTATGCCATCGACTACCCCGCCGATGATATTTACTATCAGACCCGCATTGTCGGTCTGAATGATCAGTGGTCCGATCCTGGAACGTCACGTTCCTATTCCTTCAGTGTGAACAAGGCCGGGTCTTATGAGTTGCAGGTCCGGGCTTCGAAGGAAATCGGGGCCTGGGGCGAGCCCATGGTTCTCTCCTTCAATGTGGAGCCTCACTGGTATGTGACCTGGTGGATGATCGTCATTTACATTCTGGGTACGGCCACCCTGGTGCTGTCCTTTATCAGAATCCGCAGCCGGGCTCTTCAGCAGCGGAATGCAGAACTGGAAGCCTCGATTAAAGAGCGGACCGCTGACATTATTAAAAAAGATGCCGAGCTGACCCAGTTACTTCATGAAATGGATGCCAAAGGGAAGCAGATTTATGAAGAGTCGCTTCAGGTTAACGAAAACATCAGCTCCATGACGGCCGGTACCGTTCAGCAATCGAGCTCCATTGCCGAAACCACAGCCACCATGGAGGAATTGGCCCAGAGCAATAAGTTTATCGAAGAGTCGGCCATGAAGGTGAGTAACCTGGCCATCAAGACCCAGCAGGTGCTCGACAAGGTGAATTTCCAGACACGGCAGACCATCACCCAGATGGATAAGGTACAATCGGCCACGACCGAACAGATGCATTTGATCAAGGGGCTGGCCGAGCGGATGGAAAACATCAGGAAGGTAAGTCAGTTCATTGAATCGGTGAATGATCAGACCCAGCTGATTGCCTTCAACGCAGCCATCGAAGCCACCATGGCCGGTGACATGGGCCGGCGTTTCGGGGTTATTGCAGATGAAATCCGCAACCTGTCGCATGAAATCAACCAGTCCACGCGGGAGATCAAGCAGAACATCAATGAAATGATGGAAGACATGGAAACGGTGGTGAAGAGCAGCAAGGATACCCACAAGTTTGTGATGGATACGGTGGGAATCAGCAAGGAGATGTCAGGATCGGTGGGTGAACTCACACAATCCCAGCAGGAAGTCACCACAGCTGCAACCGGTATTTCCAAATCGACCGCCCAGCAAACCATTGCCAACAGCCAGATGGTCACCAGTCTGCGTGAAATCGCCGAGACCAGTAACCACATGGTGGATTCCATTCACTCCATTTCAAAAGCCAGCGGAAGTCTCGAAAACATAGCCCGGTTCTTTATGGAAGTGAAGCGGAGCGATTAAATTGATGCCGGGATCTGTCTGTGAATCAGAAGGCAGGTCCCGGTTTTTTCCTTCCAGAGCCATTCAGTCAGTCCTGCCTTTCAGAGAACCGACAGCACCTGATCATATCCCAATCCCTTCCGGATGATATCCGGTTCATCACCCGTCAGATCAAGAATGGTTGATTCAGATCCCAGATCCTCCTGTTCGTCGTCGATCATGTAATCGACCAGCGGTCCGTACTTTTCAAACAATGCATAGAATCCGGGCCAGGCCAGTTCCTCATTATCCAGTTTGGCCGAAATGGAAACCAGCGGATTCCCCAGTTCCTGAAGCAGTTCCAGCGAAATCGGATTGGAGGGAATCCGTATCCCGATGGTTTTCCGTTTGGGATTCTGCAGCAGTTTAGGCACTTCCTTTGTGGCCGGTAGGATAAATGTATACGGTCCCGGCACAAGCTGCCGCATGATTTTGTAGGCCATGTCAGAAAGCCGGGCGAACTGGGCCAGTCCATGGAAGGAGGGGACGAGAATGGTCAGCGGGTAATCATCGGGAATGTGGCGGATGAACCTGAGTTTATCAATGGAGGCTTTGTGAAAACAGTCGCAGCCAAGGGCGTAGTTGGTGTCAGTCGGATATAAAATCACCCCTCCAAGCCGGAGCCGGCCTGCCAATTCCTCCAGCTTGTTTCGCTGGGGATTTTTTGGATGAAGGGTGTAAATGACAGCCATGTTGTTGCCCGATCAGCTTAGGGGCGGTTGAAAGTACGGTCTGATATCCCGATCGGGCAACCAGAACCCCCGATTCCTGAAAAAGACTATTCGAATTTTAATTCTTTCTGATGGAAAAACCCGGGTGAGTACCTGCAGGATGAGGAAATCAGGTTCCGGTTTTGCCCGGTGAATCGGGGCCCGGTCGCTGGTCAGAGGTGGGCGGAACCACTGCTGATTGTTCGGAAAGATCGATCATCCGTTCATCGTGAGTATAGGCTTTGGTATGTTGAAAATACTGTTTTTCCAGGGTTTCGAGTCGGTGAAGGTGTCCTTTGATTTTATCAACACCCTGCTGAGCCTTTTCGGTGAGCCTCTCCCGATCAGCAGGCGTAACCGAATTGGGTAACTGAAACACGTCGAGAATGCCTCGAAGCACCTGCAGGGGCTGCCTGATTTCGTGCAGAATGCCGATGGTGACCTGCCTTGCAATCATGAACCGTTCCCGTTCCAGTTTCTGTTTCTCGAGCTCCTTTATCTCCAACTCCTGCTTTAGCAGATTGATCCGGTCGGCCAGTGCGAGCGACAGCAGCAGAATTTCCATGGCGGATCCGATTTGCAGACTGTAAACCGTGAGAAAATTCGAGGGAACAATTCCAAAATTCTTCAGTGAAAACAGCACCATTCCGACCAGAAAGAAAAACCAGGCAAAGAAAAAGAACCGGGCCGGCCGGTATTTGTGAATCAGGCCGATGATGGCAGCGGCCATGATGGTGGGGGCCATGAGCAGGGTGATGAAAGCGGCAATCCGGATGATGACGGCGTAGGGAAGGATGAACGCACCAATGATGATGAGAACCCCCAGAAATTCGAGCACCTGCATGAAACGGTGAAGTCGCGGACTCAGTTGCCGGGTGATCAGCAGACGGTTTGCAAAGCCGACCGAAAAGAGATACACCAGCCCGATGAAGAGTGGCATGGCAATGGCGTTCCATTCGGGGAAAGCCGGCCAGAGGTACTCATAGGCCAGCCCGTTGAAATTCATCTGAAGAATGAGATAGCTGGCCATATAAGCCACATAGTAAATGTAGTTGCTGTCCCTGATCGAGAAGAAAATAAGCAGGTTGTACAGCATGAGAGCCACGAAAATGCCGTAGTACAAACCAAAGGCCAGCTGGGATTCATGTACCGTGTCACGGAAAGCCGTTTCATTCATGATGGTCAGCGGGAAACTAAGACTTCCCTGTGATTCAATCCGGAGGTACAGCGTGTCTGCACGTCCATGGGGGATATCGAGCTGGAAAACAAAATTCCGGTGAACCGTTTCGCGGGTGTAAAATGGCAGACGGTCACCATTCCGGATGGTGGCCCATTGGCCGTTCCGGTTCTGATGGTACAGGTACACATAATCGAGACTGGGATAGCCGACTTCCAGATACCAGATCTGGGGCCTTCGCGAGTCGTTCCGGATAATCACCCTCACCCAAAAGACACTGGTTGTATACCCCATGTTCGGAGAATCTTCATCATTCGGGATAAACCGGTCCTGCAGATCCTTCTGAAGAATGTCGGTGAAGGTGAAGTGTCCTTCCTTGTCTTCAAGAATGGAGACGGATTGCCCAATGAGCAGCTGAGAGTGCTGATCATTCAGGCTGACCACCGGGGCAGCCGAATAACCCGTGAATACAAAACCGGTAAATCCGAGACAGATCAGGATCCACTGCATACTGTTAAAGGTAACGGGTAACCAGATTATTGAAAAGCCCCGATCGGCTTCATGTGATGGATATCCGCCTCACATGGGTTCCCAACCCGGAAAAATCATCTGTCGGGAAGAGGTTTATCTGACTTTCAGAACGTTTGAAATGGACCGTTTTCAGCTGCGGGGATTAGAATTGAATTAGAAGCAGACAGGGAGGTCCTTAATGGTGACACCCTTCGGTGCGGGCGGGCATCGGACAGGGTGTACAGACAATGGAAAGGTTGCGCATGAAAAAGGTATTGATTCTGGGAGCCGGAACGGGTGGAACCATGATGGCCAACAAATTACGGCATGAACTGAGTCAGAAGGAGTGGGAAATCACTCTGGTCGATCAGAGTCCCGATCATCACTATCAGCCCGGGTATTTGTTCATTCCCTTCGGAATCTACAAAGGGGCCGATGTGATCAGACCCAAACGGAATTATCTCGACAGCGGGATCCGGTTTATTCTTGATGTGATTTCGGGGATTGATCCGGAATCAAAATCCGTTGCACTGGAAAGCGGAAAAAAACTGACTTACGATTTTCTGATCATTGCAACCGGGGCTGCCCCGAATCCGGATGAAACGGAAGGCATGTCGGGAGAAGGCTGGTATAAAAACGCCTTCGATTTTTACACCTATGAGGGCGCCACTGCTCTTGCCCGCCATCTGCGCAACTGGGAAGGCGGCAAGCTGGTTGTGAACATTGTTGAAATGCCCATCAAATGTCCGGTTGCTCCGCTTGAATTTTCCTTTCTTGCCGATGAATTCTTTACAAACCGTCACATGCGGGACCGCGTGGATATCACTTATGTGACTCCCCTCGATGCCGCCTTTACCAAGCCGGTGGCCGCCCGGCATCTGGGTAATTTCCTGCACGAAAAAAACATCAATCTGGTTACCGACTTCAACACCGGTTCGGTGGATTATGAAAAAAATCAGATTCAGAGCTGGGATGGAAAGACCGTTGACTTCGATCTGCTCATCTCGATCCCCACCAACATGGGGGCGCCCGTCATCGGAGAGTCTGGTTTAGGTGATGACCTGAATTATGTTCCCACCGATCCGAAAACCCTGCGGTCCAAACAGTACGATGACATTTTCGTGATCGGTGATGCAACCGATATCCCCGCCAGCAAGGCAGGATCTGTTGCCCACTTTGCGGCCGAAACCCTGACCAAAAATTTCCTGAGAGTGGTTGATGGGTTTGAACCGCTGCCCGAGTTTGATGGTCATGCCAACTGCTACATCGAATCAGGATTCGGGAAGGGACTTCTCATCGACTTTAACTATGATGTGGAGCCCTTGCCTGGCAAATACCCGCTTCCGGGAATCGGACCTTTCACGCTCTTGCAGGAATCAAGAACCAACCACTGGGGGAAACTGCTCTTCAGGTGGATTTATTTCAACATGCTGATCAGAGGCGTTGAACTGCCGGTACCTGCAAAAATGATGATGGCCGGAAAACAAGCGCTGCAGGAGGCCTGAGATGTCGACCCCGGTGGAACTGGAACTGCAGGAAATTAACCGGAAGCTCGATTTTCTGATTGAGCATGCCGAACGGATGGAACGTCGTGTGTCGGCTCTGGAAGATCTGAAGTCGGATCTGATGCCCATCGTCAATGAGATCATGAAGGCGGCCATGGAAAACCTTGAGGAGGTGGCCCCCGAACTGACCCTTGAACGGATTCTGAGCCTGCTTAAAAAACTGGCCGTGAACCTGGGAACGATCGAACAACTGATCGACCGGGCGGTGGCAGCCAATGAACTGATCACCGACATGCAACCCATTCTGAACGATATCACTATCACAGTGATGGAAAAACTGGATGAATACGAGCGGAAGGGCTATGTGGACTTCATCAGAACCATGGCGAATGCCCTTGATCGGGTGGTCACCGGATTTACCCGAGAGGAAGTGGAAGCCTTCAGTGACAATGTGGTCCTGATTCTGAACACCGTCAAGTCGGTTACCCAGCCCGAGCTGATGACCATGGTCAATCAGGTGGTCTCGGTTACCCGCAAAATCGAGTATGATGAAATCAGAAATCCGTCGGTGCTTAGTCTGGTGAAGGACCTCAGCAGTCCGGAAATCAGGCGCGGCCTGGCCTTTTTCCTCAGGGTTCTGAAAGAAGCTTCACATCAACCAGCCTTGCCGCCGGCCGGTGGAAAATTGAATTAACTGAAACCAACAACAAGGGAGTATTGATCATGTCAGCCATTTTATCAACCGTCACCTTCGACAAGGAAGGGTTTCTCTCCGATCCGAAGGCCTGGACCCGCGAGCTCGGAGAGGCCATTGCCCAACGGGATGGAGTTTCGTTGACCGAAACACACTGGAAAGTCATTCTGTATATGCGGGAACAATATTTAAAAGAAGGACAGACTCCGACCGTCCGAAACATCACCAAAGCGGGGGTTGTGACGATGAAGGAGATTTATGATCTGTTTCCGGGAGGACCTGCCAAGATTCCTGCCAAAATCGGCGGCGTACCCAAACCCAAAGGCTGTATTTAACATCAGACCCATTCATAGGAGAAATGATCATGTCAGAGAACAGAAAAGTATCGATTATCTGCAGCAAGGGAACCCTCGATATGGCGCTCCCTGCCTTTATTATGGGAAATGCAGCACGGATGTCCGGAATTGAAGTCCATATTTTCTTCACCTTCTGGGGTATGGATATTATCAAGAAGTCGACCATGAATAAACTGCATGTGGCAACGGTGGGAAATCCGGCCATGGGTATTCCGACCATGATCGGCGGACTTCCGGGCATGGAAAATCTGGCCACCGCCATGATGAAAAAACAGTTGCAGGAACTGGATATTCCAGATATTCCCGAGTGGCTTGAAATGATGAGCGATGCCGGTGCTCATCTGTGGGCCTGTCAGCTTGCAGCCGATATGTTCAAACTGAAAAAAGAAGATCTGGATGATCACATCGAAGAGATCATTTCTGCAGTCGACTTTTTTGATAAGGCCGAAGGCGGTCAGATCATTTTCATCTGAGTCTGTTCCCGAAGCACTCCCGGTGTCTTGTGGAGTTTCTGCCAGATGCCGGGATCGGGCCGAATGGAACGCTGATCAGAAAACGTTTTTTCCCCGCTCACCGTGCTGGCGTTCCGGGTTGTATTAAACCAATTGATAAAAGGATTTTTCATGTCGGAGCATGTGTATCAGGTCCGGTTGGACTGGACGGAAGGAAAGCGGGGAACCGCTGTATCGGATGGGCGGATCACTCTGCCGGTGGGGTCGCCTCCGCAGTTCGACGGATACCCCGATACGTGGTCTCCTGAACATTTACTGGCAACTGCAACGGCCGGGTGTTACATGACCACTTTTGTGTTCTTCTGCAATCTGCTGAAAGTGCCACTCAAATCGCTGCATGTCGGGGCGGAACTGGAACTCGAAAAACTGGAAGGCGGTCCCTTCTGGGCAAAAACCATCACGCTGAAACCGGTCTTTTCCTTCGATGGGGACGTGCCGCAGGAAAAGATTGACAGCATTCTGCAGAAATCGAAAAAATATTGCATCGTTTCCAACTCGCTTAAATCCGATGTCCGGGTGGTGACGGGTTAACAACTTGCGATTTCGGACCTCGTTCTTCTTCTCTTTCGCTTCTCGTTTACCGGGGATTTCACATCCCCGGTTTCCTGTTTAATTCCACCAGATATCTGTTCAGAGTGGTTTCACTTCTGTAAACCAGGTTTACAAAAGTGTAAAGTGAAAAACGGTATCTGATCCCTTTTCCCGGGTAAAATGGCGCTTTCCCAGGTTGGCATGTCCCTTGTACCACCATCCGGCAACCAAACAGAGGTTGTGATGAGAGTGGTGTTTATTTGTCTGCTGATGTCTATGGTAGCTCCCCTTTCCCTGCTGGGACAGACCGATTCGGTGAAGGTTCGGTTCCCGATCTGGACCTTTCACGAGGACAGTGTAACCACCTATGGCGTATCGGTGGGGCTTGCGTCGGTCGATCCCAAATTGGTAACGACCAACGGGATTAAAGTCGAATTGCTTGGGATGGGTTGTCTCATTCCATTAATTCCTGGTGCTCCCACTCCGGTTTCAGAATCTGAATTGGATTCGTTGAAAAGACACGCTGACTCCATTGTGAATGGATTGGAACTTTCACTGTCAGGCACTTTTAATCAGGGGATAGTAACGGGCATCAGTGCAGGTTACATTGGTCAAGGTCATCTTCAGGTGAATGGCCTTTCCGTTGCCCTGATCGGAAACTTCGCACAGGAACACAACGGGTTACAACTTGCAGCCTCTAATTGGGCCGGGGCAATGAATGGTTTCCAGGTTGGATTGATTAATCAATGTTTTGGTGGGAAGGGAATTCAGATCGGACTCTGGAACGTGAATCCGGACCGGTCGATGCCACTCATCAATTTTCATTTTTAGGAAGCACGACGTAGTTGTCTATAAAGAGAAGCATTTGTGCAGGTGAAACAAGCTACAGGCTTCAGAAAGACTATAATATTGAGAGTGTTCAGAATTTTTCAATATCATTCTGAAACTATAACACATAGTGGGAAAGAAAAATTGTAACATGAAAAAGTATGGGTGGATTTTGGGATCGGTCATTCGAAAAGTTTGTATTCTTGTCTTGTTTGGTGGGTTAATTTTCTCATCAGCTTTTTCACAAACGGTGATTATTGATTCGACATCAATTAATGATAGTGAGCATCAGTATCTTCTGGGATTTGATCCAGGTTACCGTTCAACAATCAATGGGATCACTCTTAATTATTGGCCATCAAACTTTAGTACAACATCGAATGGTATTTATCTGGATGCCAATATTCTATCTGTTTTTGTGGGAGGATTTTCACTTCCTTATTTATTTGTCGGGATACCAAACCTACTCTCTCAAAAATCGGACTCAGCCACAGCAAATAAAATTGATACAATAATCGTAAAAAACAAGGTGAATGGCCTATCCTTATCCACAGGTAGTTTGCGAAACAATTACACCAAAATTAATGGAGTTTCCTTTTCTCTGATGCTGAATATGAATACAGAGGTTAACGGTGCATCCTTAGGCGTCATTACAAATGCCGTTACGGACTTTGAGGGATTCATGCTCTCTGGCGTAAACCTGTCCGAACGTGGCAGGGGTGTAATGGTAGGGTTACTAAATACCTCTGATGATTTTAAGGGAATACAACTCGGTCTTTGGAATCGGATTGGTAAGTGGGGTTTTCCATTTATAAACTTCAGGTTTTGAATTGCGGATTCAAGTAGTTAGCATAGTAATAGTAATCATGAAGATAGGAGCACGCAAATGAAAAAGTGGTTAATTCTGATCGTTCTTTCCATTTCTCCCAGTCTTGTATTTGGGCAACCGACTTTTTATACAACAGTTGGCATAGGAATTGAATTCAATAGTCTTTTCAAGGCGTATTTTATCCCCAAGGTGTCCTTCGGATATATATTCGAAAATGAGAGTTTTGTTAACCTTACAGTTAGCCACACAACCACAAAAGGTTCTCAATACGATCACTTGAATATTTATAGTGAAATGGGGACACCTGTTGGACCGAGAGGGAAACAAACTCTGGTTGGTGGAGGAGTGGGTGTTACCTTTACTGACTTTAAAAGATCATTCGATTACCATTATCGCTTAAATGCGTTTTCTGGCAACATCGCATTTGTTAATTATACGTATAGATTTGATCCACAATTAAAAAATTCAGTAGGTGTAGAATTTGTTGCTATGATTTATCCGGGGAGATATGAAACAGATCTTTACGATATACCATTGGAATTACCAATATCCTTATAAAAGTTTCAAAAAAAATATTCCGAGATTTTTATGTTGGATTCTATCGTAAGTGCATTGGGCAGGTCTGATTAGGAAGAGTAGTTCGTACGCGATAGTAGGGCGTTAGTCGTTTCTGTAAATTGAGGTTGCCGACAGCGATGCTTAAACCCGGAATAGTCTTTACTAAAATAGTTGGAGATTCTATGAAATTTGTGCGTCTTTTTTTTGTCGTTTACATTGTTGACTGTACTATTCTCGTGCACAACAACTCGAATTGTTGGAAATGAATCCATTGTATCACGAAATGATAAGGTGACATATAATGAGGTAAATGCGAGATTGAGATCACAGTCGGGGTGCGTGTACCTCACTGATTGTACTCAATTGTTTGGTAATATCGAGCAAATAAAATCGGATTCAGTCTGGATAGTTGAAAAGAAATCCAGGAGTGTAGTGGCAATTCCTATCAAGGCGATTCAACGCATCGAACAAACCGACCGAGTCGAGGGCTTTTTTGGAGGTCTATTTATAGGAGCTTGTGTAGGTTTCGTTGTTGGGGATTGGCTGGTGAATTAAAATATGATACCAAGAATGATGATCTGGTACTTGGAAAATTGGATTATCATTTCGGTGGGGGCGTCATTGGTGCACCTACGGGAATGGTCTACGGTCTGAGTCACGGAATGGTCAAATGTATCAATTCCAGGAAGAGGCTGTCGTGCAAATTGGTGTACAGCTCGAAAGTAAAGGCACGCTTTGACCAGTGGCTGAATTTGTCACCGACTATTTCCGGTTCTGAGAGATTAACATGCTTTCTTTATGATGTTTTATAGATTGGCGATTGGTTTTGAATAGACAAGTCGGACTGTTCGTTTCACATTATTAATCTATTTATATACTGGATAAAGCGATATGAAAATGATTGTTGTTTTACTGGTTCTGTTCGTAACCACAGTTGAAAAAGGACATACACAGGTCTCGCCTTATCTCACGACGGGCATAAGTTTTTCCTTTGGTCGCGGTGGTTATGTTTATATAACCCCTAAAATCACCTATGGTGTTATGACCGTTCCGGTAATGCATTATATAAATGCCACCATCTCTTATTCATTTGGTTGGAGCAGAGATCCATTTTGGAGCCTGTATAGTGAATATGGTCTTGCATATGTTGGGGTTGGCGCTGGGGTCTCAATGATGGAAAAAGGTGGAATCGATTTGTATTCTTTTCGCGGCAATGTTTTTATCGGAGCCGTTCCTTTCCTGAATTATACCTATCACTACAAACCAGAATTTCCAGATAATATGGGAATGGAGTTTGTTTTGCCTCTACGATATAATGAGGATGCTTTTAAATTATAAGTAAATTAATCTGAAGAAATATTATATGAAGTTTCTGTTCTGTTCGGATGTTTTCAGTTCAGGATGGTTTGCAAAGCAGAACCGGATGTCATGTCCGGAATTAACAGATGAAAAAAATATTTTTACGATCAACTTCTATATTTTGATACTATTTAAAAGAAAGAATCAGCATGACGAGGCCACTTTCAACAATGCTAGGAATGGTCTGTCTGTTTTTATGGACAGAATCCGTCCATTCACAATCATCAACAGATAGATACGGTTTCCCACTGTTGCGTGGGGTGGTTGGGTCGCTGGTTCTGCCGACCAGTGATTTTGCAGAACAAACTGTTAAAAAAACAGGACCCGCAACTCCCGGTGCAGGAATCGGTGTAATGGTTTACACACCGTTAGCAAACTCACTGTATTTTTCCGTGGGGGCCGAAGCCCGATTTACCTACAATAAAGTAAATATGTCGTCATTGAAATCAGAGTATGGTCCCGGCGCCGTAATGGATGTTGGCAGCTACAAAAATTTATGGTTACTCGGAGGGCTGCATGTCGGACTTGGTGGGTCTGTTGGGATCAGGGGACTAGCCGGGTTTGTTATTGCCAGTTCCCCGGATATCGGGATTTGCAATATGATGAAAAAAACGGATCAATCTGCTGGCACAGATATTATACCAGGCTATGGAGTTGGAATAACCTACCATTGGATAGATTCTTCCATTTTTACCGATGTGACCTGGTTGTATTGTCAACCAGAGTTCTCAGTAAAACGACAGGTAACGGATCAGAGCTATGAAAAGGTGGATGAAACGATTATCCGTCAGGAATCTATGATTTCTGTGGGGCTTGGTTGGTCGTTCTGAGCATGGCATTGTGTGATTGTAGCAGAGTCTGATTTTAATCAATCCTTATTCCTTCCGCTTAAACGGGTGACAATGCCAGACCCTGTGTGGGTGGCCCTTGGCGGGAAATCTCTGGAAGAGAAGGACGGCTTGCATCATTGATCCGCCGTTCTTTGGTTAAGAATTCGTTAGAACCGCTTCCATAGGAGTGTGGCCAGCTAGGTTAAGGTTTTTTACACTTCATCGTTTGCATACATTTAATACACTAACAAAAAAGGGATGGTCACATGAAACGTGTTTATTTGTCTTTGGTTCTCTTGCTTTTAACGGGTATGGTCAGTGCACAGGATTCTGTATGGGTTGCTGAGGAGACTGGGAAACTATCTGGAATTTTCGGGTCGTTTGTGATGGCCACCGGTGATTTTGGCGACGATGAAGGCGAAGGCGCTGGTGCAGCAAAGAATGGCTTCGGTGGCGGTTTGATGTTTTACTCTCCGCTTGCCCACTCACCGAATATGTCAGTTGGTTTTGAGGCCCGTCTTACCATGAATCCCATCGACATTTCCCCATTGGAAGATTTTTATGAGGATGTGGAATTTGACGCAGGAAATTATACCAATGTGTGGTTACTTGGAGGGATCAAGCTGGATGCCAGCAGTACCATCAGTGTCAGAGGGATGGCGGGTGTGGTGCTGGCCGGTTTTCCGGAAATCGAGGGGGATGATGGCTATGACAAGGTCACCTTATCGGCTGATTCCGAAGCAACCTTTGGATACGGATTCGGCGGAACCATCCGGCTATCCCGGGCCCTGTTTGTTGATGTCACATACCTGGCCTGTAAACCCGAGTTCGAATTGGAATCCTCTGCCTCCTCTGCCACAGCAAAGGTTGAACAGGAAGAATCCATGGTTGCCATCAGTCTGGGTATTGCATTCTGACCCTTGAATTCTGCTGATTGATTCCGAAAGGAAGAGATCATAATGGTGAAAACACTTTTTGCAATTTCTGGCATGCTCTGTCTGGCCTTTTGGGCAGGGCCCGCTTTCTCTCAGTCTGTTTCAGGTGAAAAAGTACACACTCTGCTGCGTGGGGTGGTAGGGTCTCTGGCGCTACCCACCGGAGAGTTTGCAGAAGAAACTGTTAAAAAAACAGGACCCGCAACTTCCGGTGCTGGAATCGGTTTGATGGTTTACACTCCCTTCGGAAACTCTTCTTTTTTATCCGTCGGTGGAGAGGCATGGTTTACCATCAATAAAGTAGATATATCGTCACTGACAGGAGACTTTGGTCTCATGTCAGAAACGGTGGTGGGCAGTTACAAGAACGTCTGGTTATTGGGTGGTGTGCAGATCGGGTTTGGGGAATTGGTTGGAATCAGGGGATTGGCTGGCATAGTGATTGCCGGGTATCCCGATGTGGAGTTTAGCAATTTGGGGAAGGAAATGAAACAATCCGCGGATACGGATCTTACTCCAGGTTATGGGGTTGGGGCTAGATACCGGTTTTCACCGTCGTTTTTTGCCGATGTCACCTGGTTGTATTGCGAACCCACCTTCGCGGTGAAGCGACAGGAATTGGATGTGATCTTTGAAAGAGTTGCTGAAAGGATTAACCGCCAGGAATCAGTGGTTTCTGTGGGGATCGGCTGGTTTTTCTGAGCAAGACGTTGTTTGACTTCGATTGTGTATGAGTCTAACCAATCCC
This sequence comes from Bacteroidota bacterium, assembly GCA_013360915.1. NCBI lineage: Bacteria > Pseudomonadati > Bacteroidota > Bacteroidota bacterium. Next base: position 8,620 of record JABWAT010000022.1, on the reverse strand, counting down.
CGTTCCTTCCGCTAAATCGGGTGACAATGCCAGACCCTGTGTGGGTGGCCCTTGGCGGGAAATCTCTGTAAGAGAAGGACGGCTTGCATCATTGATTAGCCCCTTCTCTGGTTAAGAATTCGTTGAACCGCTTCCACTTTGCTCATTCCCCTAAGATTAAGTTATTTTTACATTCTTATATACTTGCTTTTACAACCAAAAAAAAAGATATAAACATGAACCGAGTGATCTTGTTAATGGTACTCTTGCTTTCCTCGGGTATAGTCAGTGCACAGGATTCCGTGTGGGTGCCAGATAAGAATGAAAGATGGTTTGGCGTTTTCGGGTCGTTTGTGAAGGTCACCAGTGATTTTAGAAGTGATGAAGGTGAAAGCGCTGGCGCAGCAAAGAATGGCTTTGGTGGCGGTTTAATGTTTTATTCTCCGCTGAGACATTCACCAACCATGTCCGTGGGATTCGAAGCGCGTCTGACCATGAATCCCATCGGTAATTCTCCTTTGGAGGATATATTGGAGAATGTTGAAGTTAAAGGAACCTATACCAATGTGTGGCTGCTTGGGGGAATTATTCTGGATATAAACAATGCCCTGAGTGTCAAAGGACTTGCAGGGGTTGTAATGGCTGATTTCCCGGAAATTGAGCAGGATAATGGGTTTGGTAAGTTTAAAATAGATATTGCAACGGAATCTGTCTTTGGTTACGGTGTCGGCGGAACCATTTGGATAGCCCCTTCTTCGTTTATTGATGTGACCTACTTGGTTTGCGAGCCCGGGTTCGAGATACAATACAATTCATCCACTCCCAATTCAAAAACAGTCAAAGTCGGACATGATGAATCCATGGTGGCCATCAGTCTGGGTTTTGCTTTCTGACGCTTGCATTCTGCCCATTGATTCCGAAAGGAAGAGATCATAATGGTGAAAACACTTTTTGCAATTTCTGGCATCCTCTGTCTGGCCTCATGGGCAGGGCCCGCTTACTCTCAGGCTGTTCCTGATGAACCGGTTTACCCTCCACTTCGCGGAGTGGTCTGGTCCTTCACGGTTCCAACGGGTGATTTCGCATCTGAAACAATTAAGGATTCAGGTCCGGCCAGTCAAGGGGTAGGAGGAGGTTTAATGGTGTACATGCCTGTTGGGAATTCCAAGGTTTTCTCGATGGGTATGGAAGCCCGGTTCACCTACAATCAGGTTGATTTCTCAGATCTTGAAGCGGAGTACGGGCCCAACGCTGAGTTCAGGGACGAGAGCTACAGGAATATATGGCTGATGGGTGGCTTAGCCTACTCGTTCAGTGACCAGATTGGAATGCGGGGTCTGGCCGGATTGGTTATCGCCGGGCCACCCGGAATTGATTTCCGCAGCGAGAAACATGTCATTTTCCGTACCGCTGATACGGACTACACCATCGGCTTTGGGCTTGGTACCACTTACCGGTTTAACCGTTCTTTTTTTGCCGACATGACGCTGCTCTCCTGCAAACCCGGATATAAAATCATCACTGATAAGGCGGTTGAGCCGGTGTATAACCGGTTTTACGACACTCTGGTAAGACAGGAATCCCTGATGGCGGTCAGTCTTGGTTGGTCGTTCTGAGCACTGAATCAGAAAAAGTAACCTCGTTTTACACTTTCCTTTACACTATTGTAAGCGTTCTTGTCATAAAAACCCCGTAAATTGCCTGTTACGGGGCCGGTGGGGATCTGGCACGTGAGTTGAACCGGTACCGGGTAGAACCATCTACAGGAGTTACCATGAAACGCTCACTTGTTATCCTTATCCACCTGCTGTTCGTTGCCTCTCTTCAGGCCCAACCCATGATGAGTCAGCGGCTCGATGCCAGCATCATCGTCATGGATCTGAAAGCCGCACAGGTCAAACTGAACAGCCTCATCGAAACCCATCAGGCCCTGATCCTGAATTCTTCCACCTCGGGTGCCTATTCCAACGCCCGGCAACTTACACTTCTTCTGTCGACCAACCAGGCCGGATTCGATGCCTTCCGCAAAGAATTGCCAGCATTGGGAACGGTTCGGCGGTTCGACCTGAATACCCGCGATAACCAGAAGGAAAAGGAAAGCATCGAGATGGAACTGGGTTTTTATAAATCCCAGCGTGAAGTGTACACCACCGAAATGACCAAGCTGGATCCTTCCGCACGTAATAAGAATTACGAAACCATGTGGGAAAAAGCCCGGGAGCTGGATCAGCGGATTTTCGAGCTCGAAAAGCGCCTGCTGAACCGTAAACAGGAAACCAGTGCATGGGAAGTCTCGCTCTCAATTGAGGAAGAGCATGGCGAACCGCTCGAAAGCGCCGATTGGGATTTCGTGAACATGCCCGGTCTGGAAACCATGGTGATTGCTGTGGAAAATCCGAAAAAGGGTGTTTCTGATGCGGTGTATGCCGGTGGTGGTCTCCGTTACATGTTTACCCGGGGTAAAAGCTATCTGAATCTGCAGGTGCTGAAAGCCATGAATACGTCATCAGGCGATTCCACCACCGCCAGAGACATGTTTGTGTATGGATGGGGTTCCGATTTTTATGCCAGATATTTCGGGCGTGGTCAGAATCAATTCTTCAATCTGTACAGCGGCTTTGTCATCGGCGGCACGTTCATGACCAGCGAGACCATCAACCGTCACGTGATGCATGTGAATCCGCACATCGGAATCGAGATCTTCAAGAACCAGTACATGGTCCTCGATACCCGGGTGGGTTACTTCCTGCCGCTGACCGAAAAGCAGAACCAGGATTTCCGGGGACTGACTCATAATTTGTCTTTTAACTTTGTATTCTGATTGAAGCTGAAAAGCGGCCAACCGGGAGAACGCCATGCCACTCACACAGGAACAGTATGATAACCTGAAAAACCGGCTAGATCAGCTGGAGCAGCGGCGCCGCATCTGGGAAGCCGACTTAAACACGCTCCGCATTGATCTGGAAGCCTGGCAAAAGGCGAAACCGGAAGCGAAGACAGAATCACCGGTGACGACAACAGCGGACCCGGCCGGAATCTGCGGAACACCACTGATTCCTGAGTCTGAACAACGACCCAAGGCCAGCCCAGCACCCAAACCATCCAACTGGGCCCTGACCGAGAAACTGATCGGTGAGAACCTGATTAATAAAATCGGGATTCTGATTCTGCTGATCGGGGTTGGAATCGGGACCAAATACGCCATTGATCACAATCTGATCAGCCCGGTATTCCGGATTCTGTCTGGATATGCTCTTGGACTGGCGCTGCTGGCCGTCTCCTTCCGGCTGGCTGATAAGCTGCCGGCCTACAGTGCGGTTCTGTTTGGCGGATCGATGGCAACCAGCTATCTGGTGACATACGCTGCGTACCGGTATTATGCCCTCATTCCCGATTGGCTGGCCTTTCTCATCATGGTGCTGGTGACGGCGTCAACTGTGGCCGGGGCCATCCGGAAAAATCAGGTGGTGATTGCCCATGTGGGGTTGGTGGCTGCTTATGCCGTTCCCCTGCTTCTCAGTGAAGGCCATGGACGGGTGGAAATTCTGTTCACCTACATGGCACTCCTGAATACCGGTATTCTGATCGTGGCCTGGCAGCGTTACTGGAAATCGCTGCTGGTCACCTCGGTTGTGATTACCTGGTTGCTGGTGGCCCAGTGGCAATCCGGCCTGACTCACGGATCAGCCGACGTCTGGATGGGTCTGGGATTTGTCACCCTTTTCTTCGTGATCTTTTATGTGGTGCTGACGGCCTATCGTCTTAAACAACGCGGATCGTTTACATACACCGATGTGTCGATGATCCTGCTAAACACACTGGCGTACGGACTGAGTGGTTATGGATTGCTGAGTTTATCTCCATCAGGAGAAAGCTGGCAGGGCTGGTTCATGATTCTCTGTACAGGGTTTCATGCCACCGCTTCAATCATGGCCCGTTTGCGAACGGGAACCGATGACAACTTTCACCTGCTCACCACCGGTCTGGCACTGACTTTTCTGGTGTTGTGGGTACCGGTGCAACTCGATGGCCGGTGGGTCGCCGCCTTCTGGGCGGGTGAAGCGGTGGTCCTGTTCCTGATCGGCCGGTCAAAAGGACAATCGCTTTATGAAGGATTCGCCTGGCCAGCCCTGATGCTGAGTTTTTTCAGCACACTCATCATGTGGTTCCGCGATTACGGCACATGGGATCCGGTTCAGGCCTCCACCTGGATCACACCGGTGCTTAACCGGACCTTTCTGGTCAGTTTGCTCGTCATGACCGGCTTTTCGGTGGTGACCTGGTTTCACTTTAAATGGAAAGAACGCTTTCCCTGGTCGGGAAAGTCGCTGTCTACCATCGCATCGACCGTGTGTACGGTGTTGCTGGCCCTGATCATCTATGGCTCCATCCGTGCTGAAATCGCCAACTGGTGGGATCAGTTATATACCCGTTCCACCTTTATGGTTCCGGCGGGCACGTCCTTCTGGACCCATTGGGATGAAAGTCTGTTACTGAAGAAAAACGTCATCCTCATGACGTATACGGTCTTTTTTCTGGTGGTCATCGGATGGCTGAATCACCGGCGGTTTAAAAACGAGGCGGTTCTGTGGTCGTATCTGGGACTTTCCCTGCTTCTGATTCTCGGGCTGTTCACCAGTACCCTTGAGCAACTTGATCAGCTTCGCACGCTCTGGCTCAACACCACCTTATCACGGCCCTTCAATCAGGACATTACCTTTCTGGCCATCCGGTATCCCCTGCTTGCTGTGGTGGGTGTCCTGCTGGCGCTTGTATGGAAACAAGCAGGATGGTCCCGCCTTGAACCGGCGTCGAAAACCGGGTTACTGGTGATTAGTCATCTGGTAATTCTCGGACTGATTTCTTCCGAATTGATTCAATGGATGCAAATCCTGCGGGTTTCCGACTCCGATAAACTGGGGCTCAGCATTCTCTGGGGACTGTATGCCTTGCTGCTGATAGGGTTGGGAATCAGGAAGCAGTTGAGGCCGCTTCGGGTTCTGGCCATCTCGCTGATCGGAATCACTCTGTTGAAAGTGACTTTTCATGATCTGGCCGATATGGATACCATCGGAAAGACCATCGTTCTGGTGGTGCTGGGCCTTCTGATGCTGCTGATGTCGTTCCTTTACAACCGCTACCGTTCCGTGTTGTTCCCTTCCGGGGGCGATCAGTAACCCCCATTTCCCGGGTGGATGCATTGGGATTTCATTAGCATTCATCCGGGGCTCTTTCCTCTGCAGGTCCGACCCTGTATTTTTACCGGATTCCGATGCACCGGTCCGACGCTTTCTGACCGGATTGCCAATCGGGTAACCGCAATCAAAGGAAATCGTTATGTTCGCCCAACACCCTGTCGGCCTCCGGCTGCTGTTTTTTACCGAAACGTGGGAACGGTTCAGTTATTACGGTATGCGGGCGCTGCTCTCGCTGTTCATGATCAACGCTCTGTTGTTCGATAAGGCCTTCACCTCCCAGATCTATGGAATTTACACGGCTGCTGTGTACATGACTCCTATCATCGGGGGCTATATTTCCGACCGGTACTGGGGCAATCGCCGGTCCATCATTGTGGGAGCCATCCTCATGGCGCTTGGACAGTTCGGGTTGTTCATCTCGGGTACGTTTTATTCCACAGCCGATGTGGCCATCCCGTTCTTCGCCATCGGCCTGACATTGCTTGTCATCGGGAACGGATTTTTCAAACCGAATATTTCCACCATGGTGGGAACCCTGTACCCCGAAGGTGACCGCCGCCGCGATTCGGCTTACACCATTTTCTACATGGGGGTTAACCTTGGTGCTTTTCTCTCTCCGCTGGTCTGCGGCTACCTGGGTGATACCGGCAGCGCTGCCGATTTCCGCTGGGGATTTTTTGCTGCCGGCATCGGAATGCTCATCGGTCTGTTCACCTTTATCACCATGAAGGACAAGTATCTGGTCACGCCTACCGGCGAGCAGATCGGATTGGCTCCCTCGGGCAAGTCACAAACCGAAAAAGAAAAGTACGATAAACCGCTGACCAGCATTGACTACCAACGGATTGCGGTGATCTTTATCCTGGCGTTTTTCGTGGTGTTCTTCTGGGCGTCCTTCGAACAGGCGGGTATTTCTCTGACGTTCTTCGCAGAAGAACAAACCATCCGGGACTTTAATGTGGTCGGAATTGATTTCGTGGTTCCGGCAAGCTGGTTCCAATCCATCAATCCGCTCATGATTTTGCTTCTGGCACCCTTCTTTGCCTGGCTCTGGATCAAATTGGGCGACCGGGGAATGGAACCCTCATCCCCCGTGAAAATGTCGATCGGTATTTTCCTGCTGTCGGTCGGTTATCTCATTATTATTTACGGAATCAGTCAGGCGGAAGGTGGGGCCAAGGTGTCTGCTTTCTGGCTTTTTGCACTCTACACCGTTCATACCATGGGCGAACTCTGCCTGTCACCCATCGGACTTTCCATGGTGAACAAGCTCGCTCCTCTGAAATTTGCCTCCCTCCTGATGGGCGTCTGGTTTCTGGCCAACATGGCTGCCAATTACACCGCCGGTGTTCTGAGTAGCTTTTACCCCGATCCGAAAGCGGGTCATTTCCCCGAACTGTTCGGATTCGTTATCGGCGACCTGCAGGCCTTTTTCATGATCTTTGTAATCATGTCGGCCACCGCCGCTGCCATTCTGTTTGTGCTCAGTTTCTGGCTGAAAAAACTCATGCACGGGGTGCACTAAGTCAGAAGTCAGAATTCAGAAGTAAGAATTCAGAATACGGAATACGGAATCCCACCTCTTTGCCAAGGACGGGAAGGGGAGTGGGTCTGTCAGGTACTTTAAACCGGGATGACATCGCAGGCGGATTTTTCTGATTACAGGAAAAACCCTTTGGCTTCGAGACCCTCAGCCACCGGGTTTTTCCAATCACCAATCACCAATCACCAATCACTATTCACCAAAAAAGGACATCACATGTTTCAGGGACATCCTAAAGGATTGTACGTTCTGTTCTTCACCGAAATGTGGGAGCGGTTCGGCTTCTACACCATGGTGGCCATTTTCGTTTTCTATCTGGGTGCGGCATTTGGCTGGGATAGCCAACAGGTCACCAATGTCTGGGGAATCTTCATGGCGGCGGTTTACTTCACCCCCATCATCGGTGGATGGATTGCCGACAATTATCTGGGGTACGGCCGCACCATTGTGATCGGGGCCATCACCCTGGGTATTGGTTACGCACTGCTGGCCATCCCCACAAACAGTCTCACCCAACTGTACATTGCCCTTGCAGTGGTTGCCATCGGGAACGGACTGTTTAAAGCCAACATCTCGGTCATGGTAGGTAATCTCTATGCCCACAAGGATGGTTCTCTGAAGGATGCCGGATTTAACATCTTTTACATGGGGATCAACATCGGCGCTTTTTACGCACCCCAGGCTGCTGCAGGAATCCGCAACTATTTCCAGAATGATCTGGGAACGTCACTGGCGGTTGCCTACAATGCCGGATTCGGAATTGCTGCCATCGGGATGGTGATTTCTCTGCTCATTTTCGTTCTCTTCCGTAAATACTACGCCGATGCCGATTACCAATCGAAACATGCCGTCAACTCGGTGAAGGATGTGGTGCTGACTCCCACCCAGGAACGGGAACGGATCATTGCGCTGGTGACGATTTTCACCATCGTGATTTTCTTCTGGATGGCTTTCCATCAGAATGGAGCCGCTCTGTCCTTGTATGCACAGAATTACACCGATTCGGTAGTCGGACCTTTTACGGCGGTCCTTTTCAACATTGTCGGACTTCATGCCGTTATTGCCTTCTTCATCGGAATCGGCCTGGCCTTCAGCAAATCGTCATCATCCCGCTCGAAAGGAATCGGATGGGCATTGCTGGCTGGCGGATCGGCTGTCATTCTGTATCAGGCATTGAACAATGAACCGCTGACCTCCATTTCTCCCGAACAGTTTATTTCCTTCAACGCCATGTTCATTGTGCTGATGACGCCGTTGATTGTGGCCATTTTCAGATGGATGAACGGAAAGGGAATTGAACCATCCTCTCCTGCGAAAATCGGAATCGGGATGCTGGTCACCGGCATTGCATTCCTGCTGATGATGGCAGCTTCCTTCAGTCTGCCTCCGGTTCACTCACTCAACGGACAGCCCTCACCAGTTACGGTAACTCCTTACTTCCTGATATCGACGTATTTCATCCTCACCATTGCCGAGCTGTTCCTGAGCCCGATGGGACTGTCTTTTGTTTCCAAAGTCGCTCCGGCCCGGATGAAAGGTCTCATGATGGGCGGATGGTTCATGGCCACCGCCATTGGCAACTACCTGTCGGGTTTTGTCGGACGGTTTTATCAGAACTGGGAACTGTGGCAGTTCTTCCTGTTGCTGGTGGTTACCTCGCTGGTCAGTGCGTTGCTGGTTCTCTTCTTCCTTAAAAAACTGAAAGCAGCAACGGAATAGGGAATATGGGAGTCAGGCCCTTCGGTCCCGGTCATTGAGCGGCCCTTCGACTCCGCTCAGGGACCAAGCAAAGTCGAAGGGCTGTTCACCTGAAAAACCCTTTGGCTTCGAGACCCTCAGCCACCGGGTTTTTCCATCAACCAATCACTTGTATTAACTGATCTCTGATCATTGCTTTTTG
>JABWAT010000021.1 GCA_013360915.1 Bacteroidota bacterium | reverse complement strand
GCAGCTTTTTTCCCGATCGGGAGGCTGCAGGCGCAAAACAGAAGGATCATTAATAGAAATAAAAACGATCTCATTTCTTCTTTCCCTCTAATGTTTTCAGATTGGAATAAACAGGATTTCCATTCTGATCTTTGATGAAAAATAAATTCATTTCATTAATTCCGTTTAGTTTGACCACACCAAAAACCGGATACGCCCTGCTATAAGCAAAACCTGTTTTGTAGGCTTCCATTTCATTTAAAACAGATTGCTTATAATCCGGGTATCCCGCATTCTGAAGCGTCTGAACACCATTTTCTGAGGCCCATTTCATTCCACCTGCGGCGAAACTTTGCCCGATATGCCGGATTTCGTGTAATTGGGTGTCAACTCCATTTCCCCCAATCTGAACAACGCCTTCCTCTAAGGTTACCGTAGCTGATCCACTTGCCGACACTTCATTTGTAAGCGTAAATACTTCTTCAGCCTGATCAATATCTTGAATATCCTGAAGTGATTGATTTAGTAGTTTTACCATTTGTTCGTTTTCCTTCAATTGCGCCTGGTCACTTTCCTTTTCTTTTTCTGAGGCGTTTGAATTGTCTCTGGAAAGAATCTCAGCTGTATTCTTTAGGATTTTCGATTTTCTGTCGTTCACTGCCTGTATGAGTGTGTTCCGCTGGGTAGTATCCTGCCAGACCATCCCCGTGGGGTCTACAATGGAAATCGGATTATTGGCAAAGGCCGTAAATGCAGAATGGCTTAACTGCTTGGGTATTTCATACATCGGATCCACCTGCAGAAACCGGGCGGTTTGAGGGTCATACGTCCGGGCTTCGAAGTAGTCGTAGCCTGTTTCCTGATCACGTTTCCGTCTAAAGCCGGATTTCGGATTACCTCAACTTTCTGCTGGTATTTAAACTTTCGCAAATTCTCGGTTGAGGTTGTCTCCGTCTGGTGCCGGATTTCGCAAGCTTAACACTCGCGGGAAACGGAACCGTAGGGGTAGTAGTCTGTTTTTCCGGTTACGAGCGGGGTGCCTCCGTTGTTTTTCACCGATACACGGTTGTTTCCCAAATGATCGGTGATGTAAAAATACTCGGCCATGAAAGTCGTTCCATTCATCTCCCACTGTCCTTCCGTGGTACCACCCGCACCGGGCAGCATGAGGTACTTCAGCGAGGAAACCGCCCCTGCGTACTCACCGAGAATGCTTCCATGCGATGTACGAAAGTAAAAGGTAGTGGATGCCGGGGTCTTTTTCCATGGCCGTGCACCCGACCAGAAGTAGCTTGACTTAGTCAGACAAGAGGGGGTTTTTGTACTGAAAAGCATTCCATGAATTTTGCAGAACCAACTTCCACCTCACCAGGGCACCCTCCTTTTTAATTTCAGGTAACAGCCTCTGAATGACAGAAAGCCCATGTTATCCCCGATCCATAGCGTGAACCCTTCTAAATCCGATTCAATCCACTGTACTGATTTCATGAGCTTCAGTTCCGGAACCAGTAATGGATTCAATCGGTTGACATAAACATAATGATCAACATCAGGAATCTTTTCTTCATCCAATCGTCTGATCCGGAAATGCAGGTCAAGCAGTTGCAGGGTGCTATCTGTGAAAGTTACTATCACATTCCCTGTCTCCAAATTCTGGAACAGTGCTGAATCGAGAGCATGGACAGGACTTTCAAAGACCCTTGTGACCAGGAAATTTCCAGTGAAAAGATTCCTCTCACAGGGGAAGATGTCATCTGTTCCGTGAAATCCGTTAAAGCGTCCCCATTTCTTCTTGTTACCTGAAATGGTCAGAACCGAATCTAATTCGAGTCCGGTTTCAGTGATTTCATAATACAGCGTCGGATTGTAATAGCAGGAATCTCCGGTTCCATACCCCTCTGCCACAGTCATGATTCCAGAGAATTCCATCTTCCCATCACCATCACAATCTGCAGGCAAACCGGATTGCATGGGAATCAGCATCTCCTGTTCCAATTTTCCGACAGAGATTGTCAGAACGAGTAAATTATTCATGTCCGGGGCATCGAAAACAGGAATGATCGCAAGATCCCTCGAGTTGGTTACCGGTATAACCCCAGGCCACGCCGGGCCATCAAAAAAATATTCCCTGTTCGTGGAATCGGCATAAACAACCTGATCATCGTAACGAACCTTGATGAATGAAAACGTTTTCAGGGAATCAATCAGATCGCCGTCCTGTATGAAAGACAGCTGTATGCGATCGTTTAACCAGATGATCTTTTCTCTTCGATTTTCACCGTTCAGAAAAATACCGGTCAGAACAAAAAGCAGGATGGAGGGAAGGTTCATTTTTCGACTATTTCAGAAACCATTCGGTTTGTTGTTAAATATTTACCTGTCGGGTCACAATTACCTTCCAGTTGGTTTCCACTTAACGGCCAGACAAATAGGTGCTACCTGCATTCTTTAAGCCCATCTTCAATTCCACACCCCTATCGTGTTTCATGGTGAGGAAGCAACAACCGCTGTGGCCTCCAACTCCGATTGAAAGTCGATAGTAATCACCCGGCCTGATAAGGTAATGATCAACAGGTTCTTCTCCCATCGGACGGAATCAAATTCATACACCTCCAGGAAATTTTCATCGATGATTTCATTGAGATCAAAATATCGGTCAAAGGCGACGACAACTTCCTCTTCCAGGTCTCTGACAAACACATCCACACTGAAAAATAGCCGGCCCTCCCTCCTCCCAATGACACATCTTAGTGTAGTAAATCCCGTATCGGATACAAATAACGGTCCGGATTCGTAACTCCTGGCAAAAGTAATATAACGGGAATGAATCTTTCCACAGTTAACTGGTTCACTCCGGATCTGAATAATAGTTTGAGGGCCATTGTAAAAACCCAATAACCACCAGACGATGAGCGATAAAAACAAGGAAATCACAATTGGCTCTTTAAAAATCAGTTCGTGTTCCAGTGATTTGTTTAATGGATTTGCTTTGATTGCCAGATGAGATTAGTTTCCAAATTTACCTTATCCGATCCTATCCCAATCTGTATTGCAGAATAATCTTAAAACCAACATCTGGTTGATCAAATCCCAGCCAATCGCATTACAAAACCGTTACATTGAATAAAGCAAGCCTCCTGAATTAATTAATAATCCACTTGCAATTTTAATATAAGTTTTAAGTCTTTACTCTGGAAGGGGCTCAATAATTACCGGGTATACCATAATGACTGAATCATTTGATGTGTCCTTAATGGTTAGCGAACCATGAAAAACATTTTCTGATATATGTCCCACTATTTTGATTTTATCGGACTGATAGTCCACCAAGGAATTGGAATACCTGGTGTTTCCACTTGTTCTCCTACTCTGCAGAAAGTCTATCTTCGAACTGTCAGCACTAAGATCAATCAACTTGCGCGTCTTTTTAACATTCCTTATCGGGACTACCAGTGTGTCGCCAAAATTCACATCCTCCAACAGGTCAGAATAAATAGAATCCGTATACTTATCATTATAGATATTCTTGAAGTCAAAGTAACTTGTGTAGTATTGGTAATTGGCGATTCTTACACTATCCCTTACCATCACAAAATAAAACAATTCTACAGATCCTTCCCCTGTGTATAATGAAAATCCATAAAATTTTGCATCCAACTTTTCATCTACTATCCTATTCCTATTCTCACATGAACTGAATACTAGAAATAAGGTAAGGAAGAACAGAGGCTTGTGCATTATTTTCATTCTCTCCATTTTTGCTCTCTTAAAAAAACACGAGGATCAATAGGATCAGAAGCGAAGAAAAACGTTGAATTTTTCTTGGAAAACGGATTTTATATCAGTGATCTGTTAAGCTGAACTCTTGCTATTACCATATGAAATCTGGGCTTGATCTTATCTCTCGTACCTATCTCAACCCAAATGCATTAATTAATAATTAAGACAACTTAAATAATTTTGTAAAAACAGTCGTCTACTACTGTAATATTTTTGGCCGTAACGCAGCTATACAAGGTTGTTTTCCGAGTGTTATAGTACGTCTATTATATAGCCTAAATTATTCTTACTGGATATTACTAGGCTATCAGATATGGCATCATACACTTGATTACCATAGAAGCCTCTTTCTGCCGAAGAATAAAGAAAATGATCACCACTTCTAAATATTCCAGTAATAAATCTTGGCTTCAAAGCAACATTCTCTAATTTCAAATTTGTTAAATCATAACTGCACCACTGACTTTTATTTTCAGCTCTATGGATATAATCTAATATATTATTAAATACAGAAACAGAAAAGTGTTCATTAACAGAAAATCCAAAATTTGTCTTGTTCGTAATTTTTATTGAATCAATTACATGTTCTGTCTTTTCCTCAAGGTTTATCGCTGACAAATATTCAATGTACTCTGTTTTATTTATTGCATTATTCCAATTAAAAATCAAATATCCTGAACCTATATATGTATTTACTATCTTTCTGTTCACATTCATAGCAGAAATCCAACCCCCACTCTCATCATTATTAACAACACAAATTCCATTGTTATTTCTGAAAACACGATATATCGTATCATTTGAAATATTTGCATAAATAATTTGAGGAGAAAATTGTGTATTATCAAAATTGTTCTCCAAAAATAACGTATCATTTGACTGAAAATAAATCACTGTCTGGTTGTCTATTAAAACCATCATATCCTTTAGTTTCGACAAATACTGACCCTCTTTAACATCCACCGTTTCAATGGTGTTTTTGTTTATAATATGATATTTCACTCCAGTCCAATCTTTTATTATTATAAGTAACGCATTGTCTTTTGTTAGGACAGTTCCATCAAAAAACAGAAATAAAAAAACCAGTATGAAGTGTCTAAGCATATTAATTCCTCCTGATTGATATCAACATTTCCAAAGTACTAAGCGAATTTTGATCTCTGTTTTTTGTTACTGAATTGTAAAAGGAGGCCCATTGCCGACCTGCAATTAAAATACATCCTTTTGAAATGGCAGATTTTCCTTCATTCAATTCACCACCATAGTTTTCAAATGGTGTGTTCGAATTTGATTTATGTATATAAACACCAAATAAAAAGCCATTTTGCTTTGGCTTATATGGATTGTAGCCCCAATAATCTTTTATACCTGCTCCTCCATTTAAAACAAATGAAGGACCATATGTGCTATGATTCTGAGGTTTACCTATATAATCACCATCTTCTATAACACCGTATTTTTCCATATTCGAAGACATAGTATAGCCATCAAAATTTGACTTCTCGCCATCTTCCTGTAGAACAGTTATTTCCGCTGGCCTTGCTCCATCTCCTGTTATTGATCCATTGGGAGTAAGTTTTTCTGATGTAAAACCATTTATTAATACAACAACTGAGTATCCGGAGATAATTGCCTTAATATCATTTCCATCTGCATCTACACCCACTTTATTTTCCATAGCCTTTTTTTCATCCTTGTGGAAGTGCCAATCAGCTTCTTCTTCTCCTTCTTTTTTATAATAAAACCAATCCGTACCTGTTGGATCAATTATCAGATTGGGATTATTATTCATACCAACAAAGGGATTCATTTCAAAATACTTTTCCCACAACGGGTCCACCTGCAAAAACCGACCAAGTTGACTATCATAGGTTCTTGCTTCAAAGTAGTCGTAGCCTGTTTCGATGTCACGTTTCCGTCTAAAGCCGGATTTTGGATTACCTCAACTTTCTGCTGGTATTTAACCTTTCGCAGATTTTCGGTTGAGGTTGTCCACTCGCGGGAAACGGAACCGTAAGGGTAGTAGTCTGTTTTCCCGGTTACGAGCGGAGTGCCTCCGTTGTTTTTCACCGATACACGGTTGTTCCCCAAATGATCAGTGATGTAATAATACTCGGCCATGAAAGTTGTTCCATTCATCTCCTACTGACCTTCTGTTCCGATTGTACTAGACAAGGAGAGGTATTTCAAAGAACTTAAAGAATTATTGTTCTCCCCTAAGATACAGCCATCGGAGGAACGAATGTTTGTTAGACATTTCTCAAGAACAGAACATGCTTTAAGAATTTGAGGTCTGAGAAGAATTCTCAGACCAGATCAATAAATCTAACAAACCACGACGAGACGGGGAGATGGGTCAAAACCAGCCAGTTAAAATCAAGCTAATTTCTCTCGATATAAGGTAGTCCGTAATATTCAGAATGTTTAATTAAATAGCCGTTTTGAAGTAGTTTGTAGATAATCGACCGCCCGAACTCCAGATGATTAAGACTATCAACTAACTTAATTTTTTCGTCATCCATAATATTCTCCTTAAAAAATGCTTTTTCTATCTCTAAAGCACTTTTCTGAAAAATCACTGAACTCATTTTGTTCGGATCATAAGATAAATCTTTGATTTTATTAAAAGTGCGTTGGCTAACTTCTACCGTATCACGAACCCAAATATTTCTGAATTCTTCCCGTGATATTATTGTTCCAGACTCAATAAATAATTCATAAAAATAATCATTGGTGCTAAGCACCAAAATCATATTATTTGAATTAAATTTGATTGTTTTAGTAACATATTTTGACATGAAATTATTCCAATAAAACACACTGTCTTTATCACTTGTAATCACTTGGGAAAAACAACCTTGTGTGCAAAAACAACAAAGTAGAAGTGTGATAATAAATTTTGCATTCATAATATTATTTCGAAAAGGTGGTAACTTCTGTTTACCGGGTCCTGGTCTTCTTGATTTTAAATACTTATCTGGAATCGAGACGCCGCCATATTCTGATCTTGGTTGCATACCATTTTTAACACGTACACCATTTTCAAAACCAACCGCATTTATTTCATCCATTAACAATGGCTTTTTATTATACATTATTCCTAAATTAGGATTATCAAAATTGGTGGTTCCTTTTTGGTTATCGTAAGCATGTGAAAGCTCATGACCCAATTTATCTACTCCGCCTGTTTCAGGATTGTAAAACATAGTTGAACCAGTAGGTATACCATTACGTTCATTTTCTAAATTATTTGAGGTTGTACTAAACGACTCTTCTCCACCATTTACTGAAAAAATATCATAAACCTGTGAACTTTCACCAGTACTGGATAATTCATTAATTACCTGTTTCGTAAAATCATCACCTTTCGCCAATATTGTATTTAACTGACCAACAACACCAGCAACAAATGAGTTTCCACCAGAATATTTCTGACCAGCCTGATACGTATAGGATTTATTAACCTTGATGTTGTTACCATTAGCGTCTTTCCTTACTTTGCCATTTTCATCTACGTCATCTTCTTCATAGTGGATAATTATCTCCTCACCATCCGGATCAATTAAATAAACAGGACTATTGCCCATTGCAGAAAATGGAGACATAGAATTGAACTTCACTGCCATCGGATCCACCTGTAAAAAGCGCCCAATCTGGCTGTCATAGGTCCGAGCCTCAAAGTAGTCGTAGCCTGTTTCCAGGTCACGTTTCCGTCTAAAGCCGGATTTCGGATTACCTCAACTTTCTGCTGGTATTTAAACTTTCGCAAATTCTCGGTTGAGGTTGTCCACTCGCGGGAAACGGAACCGTACGGGTAATAGTCGGTCTTGCCGGTTACGAGCGGGGTGCCTCCTTCGTTTTTCACCGATACACGGTTGTTCCCCAAATGATCGGTGATGTAAAAATACTCGGCCATGAAAGTCGTTCCATTCATCTCCCACTGACCTTCCGTGGTACCACCCGCACCTGGCAGCATGAGGTACTTCAGCGTGGAAACCGCCCCTGCGTACTCACCGAGAATGCTTCCATCCGATGCGCGAAGGTAAAAGGTAGTGGATGCCGGGGTCTTTTTCCAGAGCCGTGCACCCGACCAGGAGTAGCCGTACTTATTCAGACCGGAGAGGGTTCCTGTTCAGAAAAAATACTCCAGTAACTCAGCAGGACAAAAACGGTTATTGATGATTGAATACGTAAAACTGAAGCTGAATCCTTCCACTTCAAATTTCCGGACCCACAGTGAATCACCCGCAGGTTCCGGTTCTTCTGTCGAATACTTCCTGATAAATGAAAACAGGGAATCCAATCGTGAGCGATCGGTGATCCAGGTGGTATCCAGGATAACGGATTCTGTATCTCTCTGATTTCCGAATTCGGCGATAATATATCTCATGTTCAAACAAGCAGGATCCAGAGAATCCGGCAGATGATGAGATTGATTCGTTTCTTTGGTCTGGGATTCAAATGCATGGTCCTGCCTTCCTGACGCATCATTGCATGCAAGAAAAAGGAGGGACACAACAATAGTTCCAATAAACAGAAAGAGAAGGACCCGAATGGGTTTGTAAATCATTAATGATGCTCACTTGTTCCAAATGGAATCACATATTGAAGAGTACATTAGTGTGTCATCTAGCGATACATTCTCTGCGGGAATCTCACTAATAAATTGTGATATTTTATTCTCATTCTCATATTGTGAACAAATGGTTTCTGTTCCCAACAGAAAAAGCTTTCCCTCATCATTAACTTTTAGGAACATTTTATACTTAAAGTTATATTTCATTCCTTTAGAGTGAATCAATACTATTTCATTTTCGCCTTTTCCAACCAAATCCTGGAATGAATTCATGGTAGGATATACAGACGACACCAGGTTGCAGTACAAGGTCTTTATAACCAAACTATCGTCATTGAGGCTTTCTAAAACAACCAGCGTCCTTTTAAATTTCTCACTTTGATTTGTCCTCTCTTCCCATTGCACATCGATGACTAAAATTCTGTCCTTCCTGGTATCATTATTAAAATCGCACGAAATAGAATCAATGATAGTGATGGCTACTTTTTCTTCATCCAAAATGGCAAAAACAGGGCTATCCAAAACGATGACCCTTTTATGCAGAACAGAACCAATTGACCATAAATCAAAGGCAACTCCAATTTCTAGTGGAATAAGCGTTATTAATAAGAAGTGTGCCAGATATTTCATGTCACAATGATTCAAAGGTTCGAATGACGATTCCAGCAACCAAAATGATCATATTCAACCTTACAAACAAATCCTGAACGACCTCACTTGTCCATGTCCGCTGGCACTGGTATGAATGCATGAATCTGCCAATCGGGATCGTATTATTGATGATTCTCCCCCATTGGCGTCCCAACAATTGCTGTTATGACCATCAATGGATCCATTTTAACTACTCTCTGGCACCTTTAAAAACCTGACAGTAATTGAACAGCAAAATAGGACTTCCCATTTTTTGGAAAAAGCGGAAAATCCTGAGCTTCTTTGATGGGGAAAAACGTTCGGAGAAGGTTCAGCAAAAGAAGGATGTCTTGATTGATTTAAACGCCAGAATCTCTTGGGAGTCATTCCGCCCTATCATAGAAAATTACTTCCCCGTTACAGACCCGAAGAAAGGTGGTCGCCCTCCCTTTGACCGTGTGATGATGTTTAAGATTCTGATTCTTTAGACGCTATATAATCTCAGTGATGATCAAATGGAATTTCAGATACTCGATCGGATGAGCTTCGGCCGGTTTCTCGGAATAAACCTTGAAGATGATGTACCGGATGCGAAGACCATTTGGTTATTTCGGGATCAATTAACTCAACAAGGAGTACTTAATAAACTGTTTGATGAGTTTTACCGTCGGTTAGCCGATCACCAGTTGATACTGAACACTGGTCGAATTATCAATGCCAGTATTGTTGAAGCTCCCCGTCCCCGGACAAAGAAACCGGATGGTAACAGTGAGGAACCAGTCAACCCCAACAGTGAACGTCAGCAGGATACCGATGCAGATTGGACCAAAAAGCACGGGAAAAGCTATTTCGGGTATAAGAATCATATCAAAGTTGACCGGAAGAGCAAATTGATCATTGATTTCCAGACCACACCAGCCAGTGTTCATGACAGCCAGGTTATTGAAGAATTGATTGCTGAGGCTGACAAAGGACAAACCGTTTACGCAGAAGGTGGGTACCTTTAAAAACCCTTTGATTGTAGTCTTGGGAAAAACAGAGATATCATGAACACAAAGACGGGTTACAAGGGCCCCCTACTGACAGAGGAAGAGACGACTTGCTATAGCCGGCTAGCAAAAATCCAGTGCGGAGTCGAGCAGGACTTTTGAAACATACGAACAAAGCTGAAATTGGGCAGGCTCCGATACCGGTGGTTGGCCAGAGAAACAACGGCCTTCTCACCGAGGAATCTGGTTTACAATAGGTGGCGTGGTCTGTTTCTAACCAGCCAAACACCTGCGTTGGTCTTGTGATTGAAAAGGACTTCCCGTTGCTGCAAAACCGGACACGGGATTTCCAAAACAAGCCGGGAAACCCAATCTAATTTTCTAATTTTCAAAGAACAAGATAACTTTTCCCACAGATACTCAATAAATCAGAAACCAGTTAGCAATAAAATAGGTAATTTTAGGTTGCCGATACTATAATTAATCACATTTCCATTTAATGCCAAAGTCCTTTTTAAGTAGCAAGGAATCTGACGCATCCCGATCATCACCCATGATTTTATAGAATACAAGACTGTCATTTTCCAGTTGATATACCCAAGATACAGATGTACCAATTTTGTGTAACATATCCTTGTCATTAAACCAATAATTGCAGGAAATGGCAAGTGAATCTGTTCCTGTCATTGCTATTAAATCCGCACCATGCTTCTTCACGTTTTCATTAAACAACCCAAACAATATTCTATAAATTTCTTTTGTATATAAGCTTACAGTTTCTTTCACCATAATAAAATGGTACTTATTTTTGCCTATTGATATTTCCAACAAATCATTATGATAAATCATCGATGCTAAAACCAAATTATTAAATGTTAAGACCTTGGATTCATTCGGAAGTAAACTATCACTCCTTATCCTGTAAGTACTCGGATCTCTTAAACCATTATGTGGCCAAACAATATAATCATTTTGCGAT
This sequence comes from Bacteroidota bacterium, assembly GCA_013360915.1. Classification (NCBI taxonomy): domain Bacteria; kingdom Pseudomonadati; phylum Bacteroidota; species Bacteroidota bacterium. The sequence continues at coordinate 29,855 of JABWAT010000021.1, read as the reverse complement.
TCACTGCTATCTACAACAATTATATATGTTGCTTCTCCAATACCATTGACACAATTACAAAGAAGTGTTGAATCTATACATTGCATAAGTTTGGTGTTTAAATAATACCGATACCTCACCTCATTGTTTTTTAAATCAAAAGTCTCAAAAAACAGGGGATATAACACTATCAATAGAATAAGAACTTTCAATTGTTCCTCCTAACTTCCGTTACTAAATAGTTCGAGTAGTTCGGTCTTGCATGAACGGAGTTATCATAGATTTCACCATTACTTGTATTTAATGTAAAATTGTTTTTTGCACTTTTTCCAGACGAACTACTTGCATTGTCTAAATAGTTAAATTGAACTATTCCATTCGAAACATTACTTGATCTGATGACCACAAAATGTCCAGTTAGAGCATTTGTATTACCCGGATTCGGAACGGTCCCATCATTTTTTGTTTCTTTTACACCTACCATTACCGGATTTCCCTTATTTAGTTGAGTTTGTATTAAAATAGAAGCACCAATTGGATCAGCTGTAAGATCACTGTTATTTCCCGCCTTCGTGTTTATAGTCAACGAATTATCAACTACAGCATTTATGGCTGTTGCAGGTCCACCTTGTGTGACTCCCTCGTTAGCCAACTGTTGAATGGCCGCTTCATTGCAATCATTGTTGTTGTTCTTGTATGTTTCAAGTGCTGCACCATTTGTAACATCCGAAACCGTTTTAAAATATTCAGAATAGGCTACACTCTCAACGGTCAATTCATTTGAAGCGGTCTCAGAGCCATTTGTCTTTGCATTTGCTTCTTCAATCAACTTCAATGCATCCTTCTTTGAGGTTGTAGAATTAATTACACGTATATCTGTATTATCTCCAACCTGCCCAAGTTTTGTACCATCTTGAGAATAATATATTTCCATTCCATCTGGATCAATTAATATAATTGGATTGTTTCCAACAAATCCATTGGTGCTCATGAATCTGTACTTTTCCCACAACGGGTCCACCTGCAAAAACCGACCAAGTTGACTATCATAGGTCCTTGCTTCAAAATAATCATACCCTGTCTCTAGGTCGCGTTCCTTTCCCTGGTAACGGAACTTGGCATTCTCAACGGATGATGCGTTCATTTCCCGGGCTACCGAACCGAAGGGATAGTAGTCGGTTGCACTCACCACTGTTTGTGAAGAGCCTTCTACCCGGAGGGTTAACCGGTTATTGCCCAAATGATCTTTCACAAAAAAGAAGGACTTCCAGTTTCCACTTTCTTTTCTGAACTGCCCGGCCGCTGAATTATCTGCCCCAAGAATGGTTATATAGGAAGTATTGCTGGTCGTGTTCAAAAACTCGCCAGCAATTTCACCTGTCGCCGTACGTATATAAACGGTGGTATCCGTACCAATTATTTTGAAAAGCCGTTGACCGGACCAGGAATAGGCATAACGTACAGAACTTTGATCAACCCGGGTAATGACTTCGGGAAGGTTCAGGAAGTTATACTGAATGGAGGCAATATCACGATTCAGGTCTTTGATGGTGTTTCCGTTGCCATCATAAGCAAATGCAAGACCATCTTCACTGAAACTGATATTGTTGAAGTAGACCTCGGTGTTCGGAGATGTCATGTTCACCAGGAGTAGTCTGGCATGAGTCGCCTCGTCTGGTGCAGCCAAAGCACCCGAGAAATATTTCCATGAAGATGCGTATTGAGCGCTTACCACCCATTTGACTGATATTCGTGACCCATTTGCGCGGAGCCACTCAATACCCGCATAAACCTTCGGATTCACATTTACCTCTCCGTTAAAATACGGCTTTCCCTTGTATTTTCCAGAAAGGAGATACTGTCTTTTGGGAGTTACCGGCTGAAGGGTTGAGCGGATACTCGAGTTAGTGTATTCCGTCGTTGGACGTAGTTTCAGCACAATATCACCGCTTTCAGATATGGTACTGACAGAGGATGCAGGATCTGCCCCACCGTAAAAACCAACTGCATCCCAGGTTTCTGAAACAGGTCTGTCTCCGGTTTTTACCCCAAACTCATCGAAGGTTTCCGTAACTGGTTTGGTTGTAACAAACATGGCTTCACCTGACCCAATAATCGAATTTCGCACCGTCTCGTAGTCATCTGTCTGATCCGTATCAATCCGGTCCAGAACATTCATCAGACGGCCATCCGCATATTGGTAAACCATATCATCTACTTGAAAAGGATGCCCTGTTTCCATATTCTGAGTGTTTTTTGACTGACTGAGTATATTCCCCATGATATCATACCGTAAATCCATATTAAAAAGACCGATTTCCTCACCTGCTGTATTCAAAGTACGCGAGGATAGTAAGCGTCCGATTTTATCATACTCAAACCCGGTGATTGTTACCGGATTGGCAGATTGAAAGGTGCTCTGGTAAGTTTTCATAAACGAGATATTGCCACTGAAGTGTAACGGGAAGGATTCCGATCCGGTGCTGCCTGGCTGAAAGTCTTCAGGAAGCTTATGGTAGTATAACTCTTCACTGAAATGAGACCCTGCTTCAATCTTATGTACCCACCCCCTGATATCCCGGAGGGTTACGGTAAGTTCTGTTCCCTGTGCTATTTCCTTCAGCAATCCACCCATGACATCGTATTCATACCGAAGGGTGGGGACTGATGGCTTTATCCCGTTTGTTGACTGCCACAGATGCTTTACATGCCCCAACGGGTAGTAATCGATCCAACGCGTCATCAGAATGGAGCTGTTCATTTTCAGCTGGTAAAACCGGAATTTTCCCATCAGGTCATGCTGCCCGTATGTTTCCTGTTGCTGATCTGTCCCAATAATGGTATTCACCTCTGTGCAATACCCTTCGGGTGAGTAATTGTAGTAGCGACGAATGGTTTTGTATTTCGAGCCTGAGACCGGCACATACTCCACGACATACCCCAACCGCCCTAGTCCATAGGCTGCTGGCTTGCCATGCAGGGTGGAGTTTAAGTCGTAGTACATTTTCTGAAAAGGTTTGACTCCATTTGGGGTAGCCGGAACACCCACCCAGGCGGACGGACTATCTGTAGCCGGGCTACTTATCCCGCTTAATTTCAGATTGGAAACCGTGGTTACCGGAAATTCTTTGTTATTTGCATTGGCAGATGAGAAGTTTGAACCAGCTGTCATTTCACCGACTTCTACCGGCCGATCCAGAAAATCATATTTGGTATACAGCATTTTACCGGCGGCTGACATGTTTGGATCGATGATAAATCTTACTCTTCCCCACTCATCATACTGATACTCAAAATCCGGATTATTGTTTACATCAGATTCGGGAAAGGACCCGTTTTTCAGTTTGGCGTTATGGTACGGACTTTCCTTCTTAACCACATTTCCCCAAAAATTGGTTACATATTTTGTTTGTTTTCCATCGGGGTGGGTAACAATCGATACATGGCCATATCGGTTATATTGGTAACTCACCTTTTGGATGGTTTTTAAATCTTCATAACGGAAAGCAAATGCCTGGATTCCATTGTTTCCAACCTGAATCAATTGATCAAAATCGGCATACATGTCAACATAGTACCTTCCGGGAATAAGAGGCAACACCAGACTGTCTGATACCCCAGTCAGAGGATGACTCGCCATTATTTCCTTTGTGAAAAAGTCCCGTATCCGAACGCTGAGATTTTTTCCGGGAAATTGCAATGACAGGTCAGCCAGGTTGGCTAAAAACAGTCCATATCCAGGTTTGATGTCGTAGTAAAGGGTACTGCTATTCAATTCAACCCATTCAGATGTATCCGGATATAAATCAGGATCATCTATTTTTCCGTTTATCTGGTTTATCGGATATAGTGGCACTCCATCCAGATGGAGAGAGAGGATCCGTTCACTCCAAATCCTTCCACCTGGTTGGGTTGTTGAAAGTTTTACCACCTGCCGGTCTTCATCCGCAGCAATGGAATACAATGTATTGTTTCTCTGGTATTTTGATTGTATGGCCCAGGCATTTCCCCCCATAAAATCAGCACCGGGTTTTCGGGTACGGACAGAAGATTTATTTTGACTCTCATGCAGGTATGTGTATGGTAGAAAACCCACTGTGAAGCTCGACATATCATCATAATCAGGGGCAAGACCTTCAATCACAGATTCAACCGGAAAGGGTGAAAGTCTGTTTGCCTTCATCACTCCTTTTTCGACTGGTTGTGAAAGGTTTTTCAGCGTTAACTGACTCACTCCCTTAGTAAAATCATATGAAAAGCCGGGTCCACCAGCGTTTTCCAGCGGGACCGTTTCTCCAACAACTCTCCAATCCTCATCATACAGTGGAATGGTAACCATCTGACGCGAGTTTGATCCGGTTGCTTTCTGTACCAGCATCAGTCCATCGTGAAATATTGTATTACAGATGAAGGAATCAGGAGATGAGTAGAAGAATTTGTAATTTTTGATAAAATTAAATTTTTGATCTGTGTTTTGTATTCCGGAAATGGTCGAATTGACCAGATTATATTCATTTTTTGCAATCAGATCTGTTCCTCGCCTGATTTCATTTAACCTTCCGCTTCGATCATAAGAAAAGGAAAAGGATTGGTAATCATTACTTGCCATGCTTAACAGGTTTTTGCTGTTGTACCGTGCACTGATCCGGCTTTTAATGGTTCCATCCAGATTGGAAATAATCTTCCCGGTTGCTTTATACCAGTTACTGAGGCCAGGATTTTCAGAAAACGGATCAGCTTCTGACCCATAGAAGGTTTGTTCGAGTAAAAAATCAGTCTCAACTGCAACAGGCCTTCCAAATGAATTGTAATCCTTGTATTTCAGTGTATTTTTCCAATTTGGTGACGGATTGTTTTCAGAAATCGTGCATGAAAAAAGCAGTCCACTCTCAGATTTGCCTTTATAAATGGCTGTCGGATAAAATCCAAAGGCAAAACTACCTGATGTAGTCACCTGATTTGATGTAATGACGATGTGTTTGGGTATTGTGACCATTGCAGTCCCATCATATCCGGCATATTGGTTTGGAAACAATCCGGAAATCTGGTTCCATGGAAATTCAAACTGATCACTCAAACCGCCCCTTGTTTTATAAATTCCGGCAAGGGATTGAAACGCTACAGACAATTGATTGGAGACATTGTATTGACTGTACAGATGGCGACCCATTACCGTATAACTGAATTTGAATTCTGATGAATCCTTGGCTTCATTCATTCCGACCCATTGCGCCTGTGCAATCGGAATGTCTCTGCCATCATAGAGTGTACAATCATAAGACTTCAGAACCGTTAGTCCCCCCCTTTTTTCATAAGTGATCGTCTTGTGCGGTTTTGGAAACTCGCCATAAACCTTTCCAAATGAGGACCAATCATCAGACAAGGTATTTGGAAACGAGTAAATGGTATTGATCTGGCTTATATCCCGGTAATTGGTTGTCTCAATTTCATTTGCATCGGCCGTTCTTGTGATGGTTTGCACTTTTTCATCGAAATACAAATCCTCCATATTCGTTGAAAACAGAACAAAACTCGCCCGGCTTTGGCCATCCGGACCGACAACCAGATAATGCTGCTGCGGAGCAAACTGGTTGTATGTACGGATCGTTTCAACCGGATTTATCTTGTTTGTTCTTGAAATGACCTTCTTAAACCACACCTGATTATCGGTTCCCATCATTTTTGCAGCCCGCTGCATCTTATATGGCTCAATAGGAAGCGTGGCAAGATCTCCATTTTCATTGATAAAGGAACATGACTGAAAACGTTGGAAATTGAGTTCGTTTGGAATTCCGCCAAACCAACCATCCGTAAACTCATAGGATGTCTTTACACTCTTCTGTTCATTTGCATTCTGAATGGTTATCGACTTAACAACCGACTTCCCAAAATAGGACACTACCGAATGAGCTGCTTTATAGTTACTAATGATGGTGTTCATCTGAACCTGAGAGAGGAGACCCATGTTCACCATCTGTGTCATGGCCTCATAATCCTTTTGTGGGTATTGTATATTTGCTTCTCTGCCAAACTCCCTTGCAAGATGAACCCTTAAAATTCCCTTGTTGAATACTGGATTTGTAAAGAAATAGGTGTCCAGAATCCTTGATCGAATGCTAAACAGCGAATCGATGAATATTTCCTTCGTCTCATAGTCTATTTTTTCCTTTTTACCGGTAGGGTACAATATTGAAGTAAGCTGACCTTTGACCGGATACAGGTTGCCTGCATAGCAGTGATCGGATTTTTTATAATAGCCATTGATATCCCAACTGCAATTTCGCCAATTATAGCGACCTGCTTGTCCATCAATGGTGTGGTAATATCTCGCTGAATTGAAAAAGAGATGTTTTCTGAGGTTAAACCTGAATCCGTCATCTGTAGGATAATACTCAAAATAATCAAAGCCATAATTCAGGTTCTTTACTTCATCCCTCATACTTATCAGGAAAGTTTTTCCGTTGCTATTCTCGACTCTAAGTATCACATGGTTTAGTGTATCTCCTCTTTGATTGTTAAGATTGATAAATTTAGAGATCGCTTGTATGCGTTTACGTGTTGTGATTTCATAGTCGAATTCAAGATCTTCCTCAGTGGTATTGATATCCTGACGGAGTATACTAGTCATGTACTTCGTGATATCCTCATCAGTATCTTCTGTCAGATTCACCTCAATCCTTTCGTTTATGGATTGTATGCCGACCAGATATTTGGAGTTTTTATAATCCTCCAGTCCATCGAAGTTATTGCAGTTGTGTCCTTCCTTTATCGTTGTGAGACTATTCTCGCAATTGATGTATTCGTACAGAATTGTTTCGGGACTCAGACTTATCTGATTGATAGGATCAATCCAATTGATATTCATTGGTGAGACAACAGCTGTTATCCTCCAGGAATTAAAGTACTCGCTCTTCAAACCATTTTTTCCACGGTAAATTTCCTTGGTGGTTTCTGAGAAAATGTATTGAGTCCCGCTGGCATCCCTGATTACAAACGCATAATAATCGAAGCTTTGATTATCTGGAAAGCAGGTGATTCCATTCACAAAAAATGGCGGACATTGTTTTACTCTTCCTTTTATGCCAGCAGATGAAAAATACCCCCTTATTTCATAAGATTTATCACCATGTGATTGGAAAAGATGATAGTTTTCCCCACCTGAAACTGTTCCTCCGGGGCCCGATGTGTTCAGTGAGAATTTGACGGAGGCTCCGTTGGGTAGTGACACGGTATATATATCCTTCAGTCCATCCCAGGATCGTTTTTGGCCCGTCTCCTTGAAATAACTCACAATATTGGAGGCCAGGTCAGGTCCATTTGACCCCATTGCCAGCATTTCCTCATAAATGGTTTTGATTTCTCCTGCCAATTCCTTACTCAGGATTGGCAATGAACCCACTACCTGCCTGTTTACACTACCTGGATTCCAACGCCACCCCAGACCAATCCAGCCAGCGGGATCTGCATACCGTATATCGCTGGAATAGGAAAAACTGACAGGAACGGAAATACCGGATGGTGATGAAATGGATAATAAATCAATTTTTGTGTTATAGTTTCCATGAACATCCACATCGCCCGCTGTGAATTCCGGAAGACTCCACGCCTCCGGCTGAAACTCATACTTCTCAAAACTGCCCGGTGCTCCTACCTGAGCCTGAAGCGTGGTGGTAGTTACCAGAATGAAGAACCAGATAATGGAAAACCACTGACGAAACATGGCGCCCCCTGAAAAGTTGGATGGTTGGCTTGTAATCCGGATCAGGAGGTGGGGTCAGCGACCATGCAGTCGGTCAAACTCACGTGGCGATGAAATCACCCGGGCCCCGGTTATCGGGACCCGGATGCTGCGTGTTGCCCTCGCTCAGGGGCGGTACCTCGGGAATTTGCCTGCCTCAGACTCGGGATCTGAATTAAGCGTCAGCTACCTTGGACTCGGGATCAAAAGTCGCTGCTGGAACAATGATAAAGACTATTTCATAATAAGTCAATCGGGTCTTAAAATATTTATTATCCTCATCCCTGTTACCCACCGTAGGTTACTGACATCGGGGAAAAGTGTCGTCACCTTAATTGTCTGCCGAATCGGACCCATTCACCTTACTATATCAGGGCAATACCATTCATTCATGGGTTTTTATGGTCCGGAAGGTTCACGGCTTACCTGCCTTTACTCATGGACTTTTTCGTTCTTTCTGCAGGAATCGTCTTCCCCTGTGCGATTCTGCCTCTGGATGTTACTTAAATTCCTGTTTATAATGGCCACGGTTGTCACAAGGTATCATCAACTGTTTACCCGTTCCGGCCTTGGTGAAGGTCCTTTCCTCCGTGTATTTTTACCCCCATGGAATCCATCAGCGCATTCGACATGATCAAGGTGGGAATAGGGCCTTCCTCCTCCCATACCATGGGGCCCTGGCTGGCAGCTAACCGTTTCATCGGGTTGTTACGGGATGGGGGAAATCTTCCCCGGGTTGAAACGCTTCGGATTCATCTGTTCGGCTCGCTGGCCAAAACCGGCCGCGGGCACGGAACCGATCTGGCCGTGCTCATGGGTCTGACGGGTCTGGATTTCACCACGGTCGATACCTCGACACTAATGGACCGGTTCGATCAGCAAAAGGCCAGCGATACACTGCTTCTGGCCGGTCTGTATCCCGTTCCATTCCGTTACAGCCACGACCTGCTGTTTCATGCCGATCCACCGGCCGGCGGACATGCAAACACCCTTCAGTTCACAGCCACCACCCGGGATGGGCACACCATTTCTGAAACGTATTACTCGGTGGGAGGCGGATTTGTGGTAACGGCTTCGGAGCGGAACGGCAGTCCTTCCTCCCGGATAAGAACTCCTCACCCCTGTCACACAGGGAAAGAGCTGGCCGACACCTGTCAACGACTTGGACTGCGGGTCTCTGATCTGACGATTATCAATGAACAGGCGTGGCGCAGCCGGTCAGGCATCGATAACCAGGCCCGTCTGCTCTGGAAGGAAATGACCGATTGCCTGTACCGTGGCTGTCATGCATCCGGACTTCTGCCCGGCGGATTGAATGTGAAACGCCGCGCCAGCGAAATCAACCAGCGCCTGCTGGAAGGACATCCCTACCGGAACAAGACAGAATGGATGGAACGGCTGCGCGATCAGCCCCGTGACTTTGCCACCATTAATAAATGGATCACCTGCTTTGCGTTGGCGGTTAATGAAGAAAATGCCTCCTTCGGCCGGGTGGTCACTGCACCAACCAACGGAGCCGCCGGCGTGATTCCGGCTGTTCTCATGTATGCCTGGTGTTTCCTGGATGGTGTCGATCAGGAAACCGTCATCCGGTTTATTCTCACGGCCGGCGAAATCGGCACCCTGTTTAAAAAGAACGCCACCATCTCGGCCGCCATGGGGGGCTGCCAGGCAGAAATCGGTGTGTCATCGGCCATGGCAGCTGCCGCGCTGACCGACTGCCGGGGCGGTTCGGCCGATCAGGTGATTCAGGCTGCGGAAATTGCCATGGAACATCATCTGGGTCTGACCTGCGATCCCATCGGCGGACTGGTTCAGATTCCCTGTATCGAACGGAACACCATGGGGGCGATCAAGGCGATCACCGCCTCCACACTGGCGCTGGAATCGGATCCGTCCGAAGCGAAAGTGTCGCTCGATGCGGTCATCCGGTCCATGTGGGAAACCGCGCGTGACATGAGTTCCCGCTACAAGGAAACCTCAGAAGGCGGGTTGGCTGCCCACGTGCCTGTATCGGTTCCCGAATGCTGAGATTCCGGTGGCGCCTTTGCCAGTTGGAATTACGCCTCTCCTTTCCGATTTTATTCCGATTAGCTGACTGGAGGTTCCATGGCCCGTGAATGGCGGACCGCTGTACTGACTCACGTTGAGGATTCCACCCCCGGAAATAAACGGTTTTTCTTTACCGTTAAGGAGGAGGGAACCTTTGAATTCAAAGCCGGGCAATTTGTCACCTTCGATCTTCCCATCGATGATAAAGTGCGGTTACGCAGTTACTCCATTGCTTCGGCACCGGCCGATGGAAATGAATTTGAGCTGATCGTCGTCCGGGTACCCGACGGAAAGGGAACCGGCTATCTCTTTTCGGATGTGAAGGGTTCGGAATTCAGATTCATTGGTCCGTACGGAAAATTTCTGCTTCCCGAAAATACCGACAGCGATCTGTGCTTTATCGGCACCGGAACCGGCGTCGCCCCTTTGCGCAGCATGATTCACCAGATCATGAAAGCCGGGTTGCCCTACCAATCCATCACCCTGGTGTTTGGTTGCCGGACTGAACAGGACATTCTCTATAATGATGAGTTTACAGCGCTGGCCCGCGAAAATCCGCGGTTCCGCTTCATTCCCACCCTGAGCCGGGCAGGAGACCACTGGCAGGGCGAACGGGGATATGTTCATGATGTCTATTTGAAAGCCTTTGCCGATGGCCGGCCAGCCCAGTTTTTTATCTGCGGACTGAATAAGATGGTCTCGCAATGCCGCGAAAATCTGGCCGGACTTGGTTACGAAAAACCGGTTATCCACTTTGAGAAATACGACTGATCCGATGAATGATCCTGCACCCCGCCTGAAAGAACTCCGCACGGCTGTTGACCGGTATCTTCTCGAACTGGATCTGCCTGCTGCACCCGCCACTCTGTATGATCCGATACGGTATGTGCTGCATGCACCCGGTAAACGGATCCGTCCGCTGCTGACCCTGCTGGCGGGACGACTGGCCGGTGCGCCCGCCACGAACCTCATGCCGCTGGCTGCCGCTATTGAAATTTTCCACAATTTCACCCTCGTTCACGATGACATCATGGATCACGCCGCCGAGCGGAGAGGGAATCCGACCGTACATACCAAATGGGATGAAAACGTGGCCATCCTGTCGGGTGACATGATGGTCGGTCTGGCTTACCGGCTGATCATGAACACCGAGACGGACCATCTGCGTGCCGTCATGCAGGTGTTTCAGGAAAGTGTCGATGCGGTTTGTGAAGGTCAGGCGCTGGATAAGGAATTCGAAAACCGGGAGACGGTGAGTCTGCCCGACTACATCGGGATGATCGAAAAGAAAACCGGCTGGCTGATTTCCTCGGCCCTACGGGTCGGGTGGGTGGCCATCCGCGGAAATGATGAGACGGCCACCGAGCTTCATAAACTGGCCATGGCCATGGGCCGTGGTTTTCAGATACAGGATGATTTTCTCGATCTGATGGCCGATCAGGCTTCCTTCGGAAAACGCATCGGCGGTGATATTGTCGAGGGAAAACGGACCTATCTGCTGCTTCTGGCGGCCGAACGGGCCACCGGGGCCGACGCAGATCTGATCCACAGGATCATGACACGGCAGGTGGGATTCGACTCCATCGATCTGGTTCGTCAGACGTTTAAACGATTGCGAGTCCTTGAGGACACCGAAAAGGCCATCAACAAGTGTTTTGCCGAAACAGCCGACCGGTTGAACCATCTGGGTCACCTGCCCGATGCAGCCCTGCTGAAATTCCAGGTCGAACAGGTACTGAACCGGACATTCTGACCGTATGATTCAAGTAGATGTGCAGATTAAAAACCGTGCCGGACTACATACCCGTCCGGCTGCCGCCATTGTCAAAATTGCTTCGCGGTATAAATGTGACTTTTTTATTGCCCGGGATGGAATGGAAATCAACGGAAAATCCATCATCGGGGTGATGACACTCGCCGCCGAGCAGGGATCGTGGTTACAGCTTCAGTTTGACGGACCCGATGAACAGGCGGCCGCCGATGACATGAAAGCCCTGTTCGAGAACGGATTCGGAGAGTTGTGATGATAGCCGACAAAATCCACCCGACGGTAAAAGACCAGGACATCAGCGGAGAGGTCCGGCTGAAGGGGGTGGGTGCGGCGCGCGGTTATGCCATCGGAAAAGCCTACCTGTACAAACGCGATGCCATCATCATCGATCAGCGGATCATAACCGAGACCGATGTGGCCGATGAACAGGACAAGTACCGGAAATCGGTTGAGCAGTCGAACCGGGAACTGGTGAAAATTTCAACCATCACCCACCAGAAGTTGGGTGAGGAGTTCTCGGCCATTTTCGATGCGCAGATTCTCATGCTGTTTGATCCGGAAATCACCCGGCTCATTCTCGATTTCATCAGCAACAGCCGGATGACCGCCGAATCGGCCACCGACAAAGCCTACTCCCAGCACATCGATCTGCTGAAGGCACTTTCAGCCGATCACCACATGACCCAGCGTATCACCGATCTGGAAGATGTGAAGGACCGGGTCATCCGCAATCTGCAGCGCGGAAAACTCCTCAGCCGGGTGGAAGAGTCGAGTATCATTGTCTCGGATAATCTCACCCCTGCCGACATGATTCTGTTTTCACGGCAGAACATACAGGGAATTGCCCTGAATTTTGGCGGATTGAATTCCCACGTGGCCCTGATTGCCCGGAGTCTGAACATTCCGCTGGTGATCGGACTTCATAAAGCCTCCTCGGCCATCCATCCCGGTGATGACCTGATTATTGACGGAACCGATGGATACCTGATCGCACGGCCATCGGCGGTGGTGATGGAAAAGTATCACCGGAAAATTGAAAAGTTTGCCCGGTTCATCCGTCTGTTCGATCAGAGCGCACAGGGTGACTCGGTGACCGCCGACGGCCGGCGCGTGACCGTCAACGCCAACATTGAATTCAGGGACGAGCTGAACGAGCTGGATACCTGTGGTGCCGAAGGTGTGGGTCTGTACCGGACTGAGCACCTGTTCCTGAGCCGCGGATATTTCCCAAGCGAGGAGCAGCAATATTCCTATTACAAATCACTGTTCGAACTGGTGGGTCATCATCCCATCACCATCCGGGCGTTCGATGTGGGTGGTGACAAGGTGCTCGAATCTTCCTTCCAGGAACAGAATCCCTTTCTGGGCTGGCGGGGAATCAGGATTCTGCTCGATCGTCCCGAAATCTTCCGGAACCAGATGCGGGCTATTCTGCGGGCTTCCTACGGCCATCGCGTGAAACTCATGTTTCCCATGATTCACAATCTCGGTCAGGTCCGGCTGATCAGAAGTCACATGAATGAGCTGATGACCGAACTGAAGCGGTTAAATGTTCCCTTCAATCCCATTCCGGTCGGAATCATGATTGAAATCCCGAGTGCTGCCATTCAGGCACCGGTTCTGGCCCGGGAAGTGGACTTTTTCAGTCTGGGCACCAACGATCTGACACAATACACACTGGCCGTTGACCGGGGAAACGACATCATTGCCGGGTTGTACCGGGAACTGGAACCAGCGGTGCTGTATCTGATCTATCAGACCATTCTGGCCGGCCGGCAGGCTGGTATTCCGGTCTCGATCTGCGGCGAGCTGGCTTCGAATCTGCTGGCGATTCCGCTGTTGGTCGGCATGGGAATCGATGAAATTTCAGTGATCATCCGGCGGGCACCCGAAGTGAGATATGTGATTCAGAACGTTCGTCAATCGGACTGCGAAACGCTGGTTGATGAAGTGCTTTCCCTGACGACCGTTTCTGACATCGAACAGCACCTCAGATCCTGGATGCAGGCACACCTTCCGGCTCTCGGTCAATATCTGTCATGATCCTCCGCTTACCCTGATTCAAATCCGGCAACCGAATGATTTATCCGCTTAAAAATACCATCATGCATTATGACTGGGGAACCCGGGACGGGAAGGCGTTTATTCCCCGTTTTCTCGGTCAGACGGCTGAACCCGGGAAACCCTACGCCGAACTCTGGATCGGTGCCCATCCGAAATCTCCTTCTCTGGCCCTGACCAGCTCCGGCTGGCAGCCACTGGATCGGATCATCGCATCGGACCCTGCCCGCATGCTGGGTGCTGCCTCGGTGCGTCGGTTCGGACCCGGCCTGCCTTTCCTGCTGAAGATTCTCTCGGCCGGGCAAGCTCTTTCCATTCAGACCCACCCGGGGAAAGCCGATGCTGAACGACTTCATGCCACCGACCCGGCTCATTATCCCGATGACAATCACAAACCAGAAATTGCCATTGCCCTCGACCGGCTGGAGGCCCTGGCCGGATTCCGTCCCGCACAGGAGATTGCGGAATGGATGACCCGGTTACCCGAGCTTCGTTCCTTCGCCGGTTCTGCCGTCATTGAGCAGCTCATCCGGCATCCCGGCAACGAAACGGTCTTTGAACTTTACAGTCTGCTGATGAAACAATCGGTGGATTTCGGGAAACTGGATCTGCTGATTCAGGCCCTGGTTAACCGGTTCCGGGCTTTACCCGATCCGGCCCCGGAACAGGTTCAGTTCCTGCGTCAGCATGCGTTGTATGGCACCGACATTGGTCTGCTTTCCTTTTTCTTTTTCAATCTGCTGGTGCTTCAGCCGGGAGAGGCCATTTTTACAGGTGCCGGAATCCCTCATGCCTATCTGGAAGGAACCATCATCGAATGCATGGCCAACTCGGATAATGTGGTCCGTGCCGGACTGACTCCCAAGTTTAAGGATGTGGATACCCTGCTTGATATTCTCATTACCGATTGCAACCCATTCCCGGTCATGAACGGAACACCGACCGGTCCGGACCGGGTGTACCGTCCGCCGGTTCCTGAATTCGAAATCATCCGGTGTCATGACTCGTCCGGCGCCACCAGAGTGGTTGAGTCTGAAAATCTGGCCCGTATTCTTTTGGTTCTGAGCGGAGAGCTCACTGCAGAGGCAGATGGTCAGTCGGTCACGCTGAAACAGGGAGAAAGCTGTTTCATTCCGGCCGCCACCGGAACTAACACGCTTCGGACCCGGTTAAAAACGGACTGGATTGTAACCCAGGCACAATTAACGGAGGAATGATGTCACTGAAACTTCATGGATGGATAGACTGGATTCTGATTGCAGCGGCCTTGCCCCTGCCCTGGATTCTCGGATTTCATGTGTATGAGGAAGCGACTGTGTACTTCCTGATTCTGGCGGTTGCCGGCTTGCTGCTGAATGCCCTGACGAACTATCCGGCTGGTCTCATCAGAAAAATTCCATTTTCGACCCACCGTCTGGTTGAATGGTCCACCCCGCCGGCCTTTATGATTTTTCCCTGGATCAGTTTTTCAGAGGCCGGTCTCATGCCCGCCTCGATCACCACGCTGGGTCTGATCATCTTTCTCAACGCCACGTTCGTCCGTCCGGACAGGAACTGAAGAGGAGCCCTCCACCGATGATCCGGCTGGTGGTGCTTTTACTCTTCATGGGTTTCCTCGCAGGAGAAACCACCGCTCAACTGTATTTCGGACGGAACAAGGTTCAATATGCCGGGTTTGACTGGCAGGTTCTGAAAACCACCCATTTCGACATCTACTATGATGGGAAAATGGAAGAACTGGCCACCGTCGGGGCCGCCTATGCCGAAGAGGTCTATACCGATCTGCTGATGCGTTTCGGGGAACCTCCCGGTGACCGCATTCCGCTGATTTTCTACTCTTCCCCGGTTCATTTCGAGCAGACCAATACCACCGATGGTTTGATTCCGCCTGGAGTGGGCGGCTTTTTTGAATTCATGAAAGGACGGGTGGTGCTTCCGGCCGATGGAAATCTCTTCCGGTTCCGGCATGTCATCCGTCATGAACTGGTACACGTCTTCACCTTTAACCGGTTCAATCAGCTGAACCGTGCTCACCGGATACCGGACAGCCGGTTTTATCCCCTCTGGTTCACCGAGGGAATTGCTGAGTATTGGAGCGGCGATCCGCCCGATGCCCAGAGCCGGATGGTCATCCGCGATGCCGTGATCAACGGGACCATTCTGGTTCCCTCGCGGTTTTACCTGGTTCAGGGAACGTACTACATGTATAAACTCGGGGAACATTTTCTCCATTTTCTGGCCGACACCTACGGTGAGCGTGTCCTGAACCGGCTCATTTCGAACGCCTGGAAAACCATTGATTTCGGGCAAAACCTTCAACTCGCCACCGGAAGAACCCCCGGCGAACTTGATCAGGAATGGTTGTACTGGCTCCGGACCCGTTACTGGCCAACCGGGGCTGCAGATCCGCCCGCCATAACAGGAAGTCTGCCGGTTCAGACCCGCGGATTCCACATGCATCCCCGTTTGTGGACCGATCAGTCCGGGACCACCTGGTGTTATTTTATCGGCAACCGGACCGGTTACACCAGCTTATACCGATCTCCCGTTCCCGATCTTCAAACCGGCGATTTGCCCGACGAACCCACCCTGGTGCTTCAGGGTGAACGGACACCCGACGTGGAATGGATCAAACCGTTCGACAATGGATTTGATATCGGACCCGGTGGAAGGATTGCGCTGGCCGTCCGGAGCGGGGAGTCGGATGTGCTGCACCTTTTTCACGCAGACAAGCCGGATGAACGGGAGACACTGGCCTTTAAAACCCTGGTTAAAATTACCGGACTGAGCTGGTCCCCAGATGGCACCCGGCTGGTCTTTTCTGCACTGGACGAAACCGGACGTCAGGATCTCTGGACCCTGGCACCCGCCACCCGATCCCTGACCCGGCTCACACACGATTACTTTGATGAACGGATGCCGGTTTTCTCTCCGGACGGTTCCTGGATTCTTTTTTCAACCGACCGGACTCCGGCAGGAGAGCGGGGAGCCATGGCCGTTGCCGCCATGCCTTCCGGCGGTGGTACGGTTCAGTCCGTTACCGATCCCGGTCTTTATACCGATCTGGTGGCAGGGTTCAGTCCCTCCGGCGACTTTCTGTTCACCAGTGACCGGTATGGATCCGCAGCCGCCTTCCGCCTGCCCTGGTCCGATCTGGAACCGATTCTGACCGGGAAAACCCCTTCTGTCACCGCCCGGAAAGTCACTGCGATCAGCGGATACCTCTACCATCCGGTGCCTTATGACGAAACCCTCCTTGCGGCCGTTTATGAAAAAGGTGGGTTCAGCATCCGTCAGGTTCCCCTGGTTCCCGGTACCGATCAGGTAACCATCCGGCGGGAAAAAGCAGACACCTGGAAACCAACTCCCCTTCAGGTGGATCGGTCAGGTCCGGTGGCGGCCTATGAAAAGACCTACAGTCTAGAAGTGGCACAGGGAGCAATTTATACAGAGCCCCTGCTTGGAACCATGGGAGGAGTGGCCCTTGCCTTCGGTGACATGCTGGGAGATGACCGGTTTTATCTGATGATGTACAACAACGCGGAAACACTGAGTGAACTGCTCGAAAACATCAACATATCGGTGGCGCGGGTTACCCGTGACCGCCGGTTAAATGTGGCTTACGGGGGTTTTCATTTTCAGGGTCGGCGGTATGATCTGGAGGACCCCGATGTGTTTTTCCGGGAGCGGCTCATCGGAGGGTTTTATTCCTTTTCCTGGCCCCTTTCCCGTTTCGACCGGGTGGAAAGCTCGGTGACCCTTGCCTGGTCGCGGAAGGAAAGCATCGGCTACCCGACGCTGTTCGGAGGCGGACTCTATCTTGAATCCGGGCAGACCCAACGCGAAGCCTGGCTCATATCCAATTCCATCGGCTATGTCTATGACAATTCATTATGGGCCTACACCGGTCCCCTTGATGGCTACCGGTACGGACTGTCGCTGGGTTACACCACCGATTTCAGGTACAACCGGGTGAATTATTACTCCATTCTGGCCGATCACCGTTATTACCTCAGGCTGAGCGACCGGAGCAACTGGTCCAGCCGGTTACAGTTCCGCATGAATGACGGACAGGAGGCCCGGCGGTATTTCATGATCGGATCGTGGGATATCCGCGGTTACCCGAATTACAGCATCCGCGGCCGGAAACTCTGGCAGACCAATCAGGAACTCCGGTTTCCGCTGCTCGATAATCTGGGCCTTCGCTTACCCATGGCCGACATCAATCTTCCGTGGTTCCGCGGGGCCTTGTTTGCCGATGCGGGCAATGCCTGGGACGACACGTATCCCGGCACCATCGGCAGTTTCGGTGGGGGAATCCGCCTGGGGCTTGGCGGAGCGCTTACCCTCCGGTACGATACCGGGAAAACCTGGTCAGGCGATCCCGCCAACCTTTCCGGTTCGTGGTTTCATCAGTTTTTCTTCGGATGGGATTTTTGAAAACGACTCTGCTTTTTCTCGGTCTGATGCTGACCGGCTGCTCGACCCTGCAGGTAAACTGGACCAACGGGTACGAACCGGTTCCGTTCAACGGAGCGGATCGGACCGGAATGGACTCTGACACCATTCCCGACCCGATCGGATCCACCACCGGTTATCTGGCCGGTTCACCCTGGATGATTCCCGGCGGATGGCTGATTCCCACCACCCGGGGACGACTGGTTGTTCTTGATACCAGCGACCTGTCCTTTGGCAGTGAGTTAAGATTACCCGGATCGATGGACCATCCCGGGTTGATGGATGGCCCGGTCTGGTGGGGTGCCGGCGCCAAAAACGGTACCGGGTGGGTAGCCTCGGTCGATCTCAGAACCGGCCGCATCACGGGAAAAGCGGAGTTGCCCGTGCCGGTCTCGCCAGCCTGTCAGGATACAAAAATGATCGTGCTGTTCAGTGACGATCAGCGGTTAACGGCCATTGACAAACAAACCTTGAAAACCTTGTGGAGAACCTGGATTTCCCCTCCCGACCGGTGGGTCTGGGCCGGACTTCCCGACAGCACCGCTCTGACAGCAATTACCCGGCTCGGAAAGGTTTGCCGGATCAACCGTGAAACCGGCCGGTCGGTTCTGACCACTCAGCTGCCGGATACCATTGAACAGGTTTTGTGGCAGTCGGGTGATACCCTTGTCTATTCTGGTCCCGGGAACCGGATCGGAATTGTCGTCGGGTCAGCAAAGCCGGTGAAATCGCCCGGTCACGCCGCCCTGCCCTCCGGCCGTCTCATCCGTTCGGGTTCTTATCTGACGGGTATTAATCCATCGGGTGCCATTATCCGGCTGAATCTCCATACCTGGGAACTGACGCGGATCGCCGGCACCGACCCTTCGGTGGAGCCCGTTACGGTTACAACCACCGGTCTGATCCTTTCCGGAACCGGACCGTTTCTGATCGTTACCGATGACCAGAAACCGGGTTCACGCCACAAGGTTCAGTTACCCGGACGCCCGGTGTCGCCGGTTATTCCTGCCGGCCGGTACCGGGTGGTACAACTGTCCAGCCAGGAATGGATTGTGTTAAAGGAAGCACCATGATCACGCTGTTTCTTACCCTGTTTCTGCAGGGATTGCCCGATTCCACCGGTTTTCAGCCTCAGTCTGCCGATTCGCTGGTTGTGGAGCGAACGGCCACCGACCCCCGTTTCACACCAGAAACCCGGACCTTCTGGGTGGCGGCCGGATCGGCCGTTCTTTCGGGGCTGACTGCCGTTCTTCTGAAAGAAGTGGCCAACGACCACTATGCGACTTACCGGCAAACCCTGTCGGACCGTTCACTGGACCGAACCCGACGGTATGATCAGCTGTCTGCCGGTGCTCTGGTGGCCCTGCAACTCTCACTGATCTGGATGGTCGTCTCTGCATCGGAAAATGGTAAATCACCTGCCGATTAAACCGGAATCCATTGAAATATATATGTTCAGTCCGTATATTCTTATACACTTAAAAACGGGCAACCCATGTTAACCATCGATCAGCTGCGGAATTTTTCGATTTTCTCCGATCTGAAGGACGAGGACCTGCGTGGAATTCTACCAATGGTCACGGTCAAGCAGTACAAAAAGGAAAGTATTCTGCTGATAGAGGAAGAGGAAGCCACGAATGTCTTTTTTATCGTCAATGGAAAGGTAAAGATCTCCCGGCTGAGCGAAGATGGCCGCGAGGTGATTCTGTCCATTCTTGGCGATTATGATTTCTTTGGAGAGATGGCCGTCATTGACGGATTCGCCCGATCTGCCAACGCCGTCTGCATCAATGATTCCGAACTGGCCGTGATGGATGGCCGTGATTTCATGGATGTCTTGTATAAATATTCCGATGTTCCCATCGCCCTTCTGCGCGAACTGGCCGTCCGTCTGCGGAAATCGGATAGTCAGATTAAATCGCTCTCACTGGGCGATGCCACCGGCCGTGTGGGAAATACACTGCTCCGGCTGGCCGATGATATCGGCATCATGCATCAGGGACGGGTCGAATTACAGAATGTCCCCCTTCAGCAGGATCTGGCCAACATGGCAGGAACCTCGCGCGAAACCATTTCCCGTGTGCTTCACATGTTCACCGAAGAAGGACATATCAGCCGGGATGGCAACAAGATTGTCATTCTGGACTACAACCGGTTCCGTGAGCTTTTCGGATGATCCGTGGAAGTTTTCACAACCATACCATCCATTCCGACGGCCGGTTAACCCCGGAACAGCTTCTTTTAAAATATAAGCAGAAAAAATTCACGCATCTCTCCGTCACCGACCATGACAATGCCGGTGCGTATGGTGAGTTAAAAGTTCTTGCTCCCGAACTGGGAATCAACCTCATCACGGGACTGGAGTTTTCCACACAGTTCCGGTCCTTTCCCGAATGCCACATCATCGGTCTGAATATCGACACCGCCAGTCCGGACCTGCGTGCCTATGAGCATGAAATCCTGTCGGGCCGGAAAACCCGCGCCGAATCCATCGTGAAGAAAATGCATGAACTCGGCGTACATCCCGATCTTGACACCCTGGGTGAACTGTACACCAACCCCAGTATCGGAAGACCTCACATTGCCGCCATCCTTATCAAACACGGCCTGGTCCGCACGGTTCAGGATGGTTTCCGGCAGTATCTGAGTCCCGGAAAACCTCTTTACATCCGAAAGCACCAATGGTCTTCCGAGCGGGTGATTGCCCTGATTCACTCGCTGGGCGGAAAGGCCATTCTGGCGCACCCGACCGACCATTTTTCCCCCGATGACGTCAATGAACTGGTGGAAACCGGATTGGATGGAATCGAGGTGATCCATCCCATGAACAAACTGAAATACGCCAAAATCTGGCGCGATTATGCCCAGAAGAATCGTCTGATTATTTCGGGTGGCGCCGATTTTCATGGCATTGAAAAATCGGAAGACCGGGCCATCGGACGGTACTATCTGGAAGGTCAGGATTTGAGAAATCTCCTAAATGCTCTGGAAAACTGATGTCTACTTTCAAACTGCAGCCGGTCCCCTTATCGGTCAAGGGTAAAAAATTTGCAATCGTCGCTTCACGGTTTAACAACGACCTTTGTGAAGAGTTAATTGCCGGGGCCACGGAAACCCTGGCCGCCCATGGGGTCACACCCGATTCGGTCACCATCCACCGATGTCCCGGGGCCTTTGAAATTCCCATGCTGGCCTTTAAAGTGATTGATGAAACGGAGGTCGATGCGGTGATCTGTCTCGGAGCCGTGGTGAAGGGCGACACCCCTCATTTCGATTTTGTGGCTGGTTCCTGTGCGTCCGGAATCATGCAGGTGGCTATCGAAACCGGTATCCCGGTCATTTTTGGGGTACTGACCACCAACAATGACGAACAGGCCTGGGAACGGGCCGACCGCAAACGCATGAACAAAGGGGGAGAGTCGGCATTGACAGCCATGGAAATGGCCGATTCCTTCAGTAAACTGGAACGTAAATGAATCGCTTTCTTCTGTTGGCCCTTTCGGGGCTTTTTCCTGCCCTGCCTCTCTTCGCACAATTTGGTACCTGGTCAAATACCTTTTCTCCCTATGCTGCCACCTCAGGGGTCATGGCCGGTCCGGACCTGATTCTGGGAACCGAAGCCGGATTGGTGATTTTAAAAAACGGGGATCCCGGACAGATTTCGTTCCTGAGCGGAACAGAAGGTCTCAACAGCACCGGCATCACTGCTCTCGCCTGGGATTCGCTTCGTCAGGAAGTGATTGCCGGATTCCAGAATGGCGATCTGCTGTTCTTTTCCCCGCAATCCGGCGCAAAACGCGTGGTCTCAGACATCAGAATGTCCACCGTGTATGAAAAGAAGCAGATCACGCGGCTGGTCATCGACGGAGACATGCTCTACATCGGTACCGGATTTGGATTCGTCACCTACCGGCTCACCACCCGGCTCTTCATCATTGATGTGTCCCGGATCCGTCTGATCAGCTCTTTTGAAGGCCGTGATTTTCTGCGTCGCAACGGACTGCTGTGGGTAGCCACCTCGCAGGGATTGTTCTTTACCCCCGAAACCAACCCGAACCTTAAAAACCCCGACTCATGGACCGCGGTTTCTCAGCTGAATAACCAGGATGTGGTCCGGTTGATGAGTTGGGATACCCTGCTGGTTGCCCTTTCACCGCAGGGAACCGGTATCATCAGATCGGGTGTGCATTCCATTCCGTCGTGGGCAACCGATACCCGGCTGGCAGGGAAAACCGGTCGTGATGCAGCCCGTTTACCAGACGGATCTCTGGTCATTCTCAATTCGGCCGGACTGACCCGTCTTCTGCCCGATCGGTCCATCGTAACCCATCACGCCTTTTCGAACGGTGAATTCCTGATCTCTCAGCGGGATTCCCTTTACCTGTTCAGAGCCAGCACCGGGCTCTTTTCCGTAACCGGTTCCGGACTTACCCCGCTTTATCTGAACGGGATCGGATTCAACTCCTTTCATGATCTGGTTGATGATGGAGGGTGGTTTGGCGGGTCTGCAGGAAAATTTGGAACCAGTATCACGCTCAATGATGGATCGGGATTCTTTACCGTCGATCAGGCGACTTTTCCCGCCATCAGGGGAAATGCCGGGTACCTCGGCATGGAAACCGATGGCAACCGGGTCCTCATCGGAACCTGGGGAAGCGGAGTCATCAGTGTGTGGTCACGTGATTCGGTCGGGGTGTACGGCAGTCAGAATTCCGGATTGTCTGGTATTGCGGGCGACCCCAATTACGTGGTGGTGCTCGATATCAACCGTGATGCAGCCGGAAATCTCTGGATGTTGAACGCATTTACCGCCGATCAGTATCCCCTGAAAGTCAAACCGGCTGGTCAGGACTGGTCTGCCGTCACCTCTCTCCGGTATCCGGGAAATCCGGCCTATGACTTTTCGAAACACTGGGTCGATCCTTCCGGACTCCATTGGTTCGAAGTCTGGGATGCTCAGAGTCAACCCTCGGTCGGACTGTACGTTCTGGATCCGAAGGGGACACCGGCGAAAACCTCGGATGATCAATGGAAATTGCTTACCACCCGGTCAGGGTCCGGGTCACTTCCATCCACCATCATCAATGACATTGCTTTCGATGGCAACGGATCGGCCTGGATTGCCACTCCCGGCGGTCTCTCTGTGTTGTACGGGGCAAACTACCTCACCAGCCAGAGCGGTCCCATCGATTCTCAGCCGGTTTATGCAGTTCAGGGTCAGTCCGTCCGGGCTGTGGCCATCGATGCTTCCGGCCGGAAATGGCTGAGCCTGGTTGGTGGTCTGACCGTCCTGTCACCCGATGGCGATCAGGTCGAGGCCATGTATCATACCGGCAACAGTCCGCTGCTGAGCAACAGCATTTCCCGTTTGTTTTATCGCGGATCCACCGGGGAAATGATCTGTTTAACCGACCGCGGCCTCTCGGTGCTGTCAACGGGCGTTCTTCAGCCTGAAGACAAACCGACCGGACCCACCATTTATCCGAATCCGTTTATCCGCGGAAAACATTCCTCGGTCTGGATCAGCGGAGCCAGCGCCAACTCCGATGTGATGATCCTTGGTCTCGATGGCACCGTTTTCAGACGGATCCCTTCAGCCGGCTCGGGAACCATCCGTTGGGACGGGTTGGATGATCAGGGCAGGCCTCTCGGATCGGGTTTTTACCTGGTCGCCATCCGTGACACGGGAAAAGGAACCAGCGCCATTGGTAAAATGGCCATTATCGAGTAAAACATGATATACAATTTGTTCGGATCAGCAGGCTTTACCGTTTCGGTTCTCGGCTTTGGTGCAGGTGAAATCGGCGATGGCTCACTCAGTGAAGACCATGTCGGTTCCATCGTGAACCAGGCCGCCGATGCAGGAATTACTCTTTTCGATACCGCCCGCGGCTATGGAGAGTCCGAACGGCGGATCGGGCGGCACCTGAGCTGGCGCCGCAAGGATCTCATCCTTTCCACCAAGGTCGGATATGGAATCCATGGTCTGGCCGACTGGTCGTACGACATCATTCTGGCCGGCATTCATGAGGCCATGGCGCTTATGCGAACCGATTACATCGACATTGTTCATCTGCATTCCTGCCCCATTGAGGTGCTGCAGCGCGGCGAGGTGCTTCATGCCCTCGATCAGGCCCGTCAGCAGGGAAAAATCAGAGTGGCCGCTTACTCGGGAGAAAACGAGGCTCTGCGGTTTGCAGCTGAATCCGCGGTTCTGGGCGGATTGCAATCCTCGGTGAATGTGTTCGATCAGCGGGTGATTGATGAGGTGATTCCCGGTGCCGTAAAAAACGGAAAGGGCTATATCGCGAAACGACCGCTCGGAAACATTCCGTGGAAATACACCGACCAACCGGTTGGTGCCTACGCAGAAACCTACTGGCTGCGGATGAAGGCCATGGGGCTGGATTTTGGCTCACAGTGGACCGAAACCGCTTTGCGGTTCACGGCTTTCCACACGGGAATTTCTTCCTGCATCGCCGGAACCACCAATCCGGTCAATCTGATGGCCAACCTGGCTGCCATCGAAAAAGGTCCGCTTCCCAATGAAGTGGTTTCTCAAATCCGGCAGGCATTCAAAACCCACGACCAGAACTGGACCGGCGAGGTCTGATCAGTCATCCAGCAGAATATCGGTCACCCGTAAATCGTCTGCCTGACCAGCCTGCACCTCCTGACTGCCGCAGGCCGTGCATTCATAAACGATTCTGACCCGGGAAACCGCCCCGCACCGCACACAGGTTACCTGAACCGGCTCCATCCGGATAACCAACCGGCTGTTGATCAGTCCATATTCCCCGCGGATGGCCTCGAAGCAAAACTCCAGCGAGGGAACCAGAATATTTCCGTGTTCATTCACCGTCAGTCTGATTTCCCTCACCCCCGCAGCCGAACCGGCCGGAATGTGGTCCAGAACCAGTTGGGCGATATCCTGAGCCAGCGACAATTCATGCATGGTTGATCCGGTTTACTCTGATTAAACGGCTTTTGGTTCGATGTCCCGCTGACCGGCAGTAACCGCCGACCCGATCAGATCGACCCGGTCACCGTGAATGCGGACTTTCACCACCCCGCCACGCCCGGATACCTGCAAACCCGTCACCGGATTTTTCGCCAGAAGCGTCATCCAGTACGGACCCAGCGTGCAATGGGCACTGCCGGTAACCGGATCTTCATCCACACCGGCCGCCGGAGCAAAAAACCGGCTGACAAAATCGTAATCGGCCGAACCGGATGGAGCGGTCAGAATCAATCCTCTCACTCCCGACTGCCGGATGGCTTCCAGATCGGGAACAAACCGGCGCACTTCCTCTTCCGTTCTCACCACCACCATCAGATCAAACACACTGCGGCCGGTGAAAACGGGCTTTATCCCGAGACCTGAGATCAGCTCATCGAACAGAGACGTGAACACGGGCGGCTTAGCAGGAAAATCCATCAGAATCACCGGCCCTTCCGGACGGGTGACCAGCAATCCGCTCAATGTCATAAATTCAATCGGTTCCTGCCGCGAGGCGTTCCCCGACTCCCACAACAAGTGAGCCGAGGCAAGGGTCGCATGACCGCACAAGGCCACTTCGGTAGTCGGCGTGAACCATCTTAAGTGAAACCGGTTCGGTCCTTCCGGAATGAGAAAAGCCGTCTCTGACAGACCCATCTGATGGGCGACCGATTGCAGATCCCGGTCGGGAAGTCCTGGCGGAATCAGACTCACTCCGGCCGGATTTCCCAGAAAGCCCGGAGCGGTAAACGCATGAATTTCATGTACCAGCATGATGGTTCCTCCCAATGCCGAAAAGATAGCAGACGGTCCCGGTAAAAGGAAATGAAACCCGATCGTTTACAGTGGTGGCCGGTAACCGTACCTTTATGCCTTTTCATGAAAACAGACCGTCTTCTCATTCCTTTGGGCTTTGTTGCCATCTGTCTGATCTGGGGATCCACCTGGCTGGCCATCAAGTGGGGCTATGATGCCTTTCCTCCCCTGTTGGGAAGCGCCATCCGGTTCCTGCTTGCCTCGGTGATCTTTGCTGGCATTCTGCTCGTCAGAAAGACTCCCTTTCCCACTTCCCGCTCCGAATGGAAGGCCGTCTGGTCGCTGGGCGTTCTCGGATTTGGTCTGGCCTACGGTGTGGTTTACCTTGGGCAGCAGTACATTCCCAGCGCACTGGCCAGCATCCTGTTCACCACCTATCCATTCTGGGTCGCCATCGGCAATGCGCTCATTCTGAAGGAAACCCGGATGACGCCTTCGAAGGTTCTTGCGCTCATTCTGGGGTTCGCGGGCATTGTTCTGATTTTCGGCCGGAAACTCACCGGTTTCGACTGGACCTATCTGGGCGGCATGTCGCTCATTCTGCTCAGCTCGCTGATTCAGGCCGTTAACCTCATCACGATCAGGCAGTGGGCCACCCGGATCTCTCCCATCATGCTGAATTTTCTCTCCATGGCCATCGGCGGCGGATTGCTTCTTATCTGGAGTCTGCTGACCGAATCCTGGACCACTGTGCATTTTTCTGCATCCGGACTGATCTCCACCCTGTATCTGACGGTGGTGGGAAGTGTGCTCGTCTTTACCATTTACTGGTGGCTGCTGTCTCGGGTTCAGGCGGTCACGTTGTCCCTGTCGGCCTTCATCACACCAGTCGTGGCCGTGTTTGTGGGATACTTTCTCGGCGGAGAAACGCTCGATCTGTATGTCTATGCCGGCGGTGCCATTGCCATTTCCGGCATTCTTGTCTACAATCTGACCGACCGGACCCACTCCGGGAACGCCTCATGAGTACGCTTTTTTTTGTGATATGGGAATTGCCTCAGAACCTGGCCGGCCTCATCCTGTGGCTGGTCACACGCCCGAAACAGGAATCGGTAGTCCGGTCGGGCAACCGGCTGCTGCTTAAGGTAACCGGATTTTCCGTCTCGCTGGGATCGTTTATTTTCTGGCAGGATGACCGCTACATGGGCATTCCCAACCGGGTCACCAACCGGCAGCATGAATGGGGACACTCGGTTCAGTCACGCTGGCTGGGCCCGTTCTATCTGCTCATCGTCGGTATTCCTTCTTCCGTGCGGAATCTCTACGGCCGGTGGGTTTATAACCGCACCGGTCAGTACTGGACGGGCTATTACGACGGATTCCCCGAAAGACAGGCCAATGAACTCGGGAGCCGGTTCACCGGCTGATCACGCCACCGGCAACCAGACCGAAAACGTGGTGCTTCCCGGTTCCGATTCCACCCGGATCGTGCCACCATGAGCGGTCACAATGGTCTGGCACAATGACAACCCCAACCCGAATCCGCCCGTGGATCGGGTGCGGCTTTTATCGGCCCGGTAGAAAGGTTCAAACACATAGGGCAGGTCCTCCGGCCGGATTCCTTCCCCATCATCGGTAATGGTGACCATCCAGCCATCTGCTTGTCCGGTCAGACGGATCACCACATCACTCCTGCCATATTTCAGACCGTTTTCCACCAGGTTCCGGAATACCTGTCTCAACCGCTCCTCATCCGCCTGAAGTACCGGATCCCGGTCTGATTCCACCTGCTCAAAGCGAACCC
The DNA here is from genome assembly GCA_013360915.1 of Bacteroidota bacterium. NCBI lineage: Bacteria > Pseudomonadati > Bacteroidota > Bacteroidota bacterium. The sequence goes on along the minus strand of JABWAT010000021.1, from coordinate 2,236 downwards.
GCGGACCCGCCTCCAGAGCCAGGGCCGACAGCAGATGATCCATCCTCAGCGACTGTTTTCTCAATCCGCCATGCGGACTGCGGAGCCGTTCGGTTTCCAGAATCTCAGTAATCATCCCTTCCAGTTCCCGGATGTCGGCAGATACCGAAGACACCAGGGCTGACCGGTCAGGAAGTTCAAGCGCCACCTTCATCCGGGTCAGCGGCGAGCGCAGTTCATGACTGACATCGAGCAATAACTGATCGCGGGCCTTCAGCCGTTCCTTTACGGCGGTCGTCAGATCGGTCAGAGTCTGGCTGATCACGCCAAATTCGTCGGAACGTGACCGGAAGCTCACATCCAGATTGCCCGCACTGATTTTCCTGATTCCATCCACCAGAACGGAGACCGGTCTTAAAATCCGCCGGATGGCGATGAAAATACCAGCCAGAACCGCCAACAAGGCCAGCAGCAGCAGGAACAACCGCACCCAATCGGGTTTGAACAGTTTCTGATCGACGGGGGCAAACCAGTACTGATACGCGCCAAGCTGATAGCCAATCAGGAATTCACGATTCCACTCGCCGTAACGGAGTGCCCCGGACTGACGCTGCCAGTCGGGTTCATCGGCCAGGGCCTCCACCGGGAAGGCACCAGACTGAAACGAGCCAGCAGCGTCTGTCGACACCACCAGAATTTCCATCTTCAGATCACGGCTCAACTGTCTGATTTTCAGGCTGTCGGGTGGCGACCCAATGTCACGCACCACATAACCCACGTAGGCGAGTGCATGACTTTTCCAGGGAGGTTCAGTGGATTCCACCCACAAGGCCCGGAAGAACCCCACCAGAATGAACAGGACCAGCGCAGCCGCCACCAGCAAAATCAGCGTGAGTTTCATGAAAACCGATCGCTGAATGCGGTTCAGCGGTGAGTGAAAGGGGCGATGAGCCGTTCTCATGCGGATCGGGCCGGCAGAAACTGATACCCTGTTCCCCAGACCGTCCGGATCCAGGTGGGCGATTTCGGATCGTCCTCCAGCTTGGTTCTCAGCCGACTGACGAGAATATCCATGGTGCGGTTGGTGGCATCCCATTCAAATCCGCGGAGGTTCTCGAGCAGATCGTCCCGGCTGAACACTTTTCCGGGTTGCTTCATCAGCAGAATGAGCAGGTCCAGTTCGGCGGTGGTCAGATCGAGAAGCTGGTCATTCAACCGGGCTTCACGGCGCCCGACATCGACGGTGAGCGAGCCGGACTGAAGCAGGTCGGACCCATTGGCGGCGGGGGTTTGTCTGCGTAGCACCGTTTGAATGCGGGCCACCAGTTCACGGGGTTCAAATGGTTTGGGAAGGTAATCATCGGCCCCGATTTCGAGTCCTACAATCCGGTCGGTCACATCCCCGCGGGCCGTCAGCATGATGACCGGAACCGCAGAGGTTTTCCGGATGGTTTTGCACACCTCGAATCCATCCATGCCCGGCAGCATCACATCCAGAATGACCAGATCCGGCTGGATCCGGACCAGTTGTTTCAATCCGTCTGCCGGATCGGTGGCCGACTCAACCGAGAAGCCGAATCCGGTGAGGTAACCGGTCAGCAACTGGTTCAGTTTGGCATCGTCATCAATGATCAGAATGGTTTTCATCGTGGTGGCAAGATACTTCCAAAACCGTTTGCAAAAAACGACAGACCGGTCACCGGGCGATCCGGAAACCAGTCTGTCATCTGGCTTAGTCGGTCAGCCGGCGGTTGATTTTTTCCATGGATTTTTTCAGGTCTGCACGCTGCTCTGGTGTGAGAATGGCATACAAATCGGCAAATCCCTGACTGATGGCCGGAATGGCCTTGCTCATCTCATCGCGGCGGGCATTCAGGTTGTCGGTCAGACGGGTGGCATCCACTTTATCGGCCTGAACCTGGCTGTACAATTCGGACCAGGCATCCATGCGCGCCTTTTTCAGATCGGGCACCTGTGACTGCACGTTCAGGACAATGGCCTTCACTTTCACTTCCTGATCCTTCGTCAGATCGAGCTCATCCGAGATTTTATCGGTGATCCAGTCGGCACGTTCTTCCGGGGTGGATGGACGGTGATGACAGCCAACGGCCATCATGCTACCTAAAACGACGGGAATAACCGGAATGAACCAGCGTGTTTTTCTTCCAAACATGATTGTATCTCCTTTGTTATGTGAATCATGAGAGCGTTGTGCTCTTCACATACAAAGGTCCGGACTTTGGTACAACCGGTCTTT
>JABWAT010000020.1 GCA_013360915.1 Bacteroidota bacterium | reverse complement strand
GCATCGAAACGCACTTGTGCTGAGCCAGGTCGAAGTACGATCGCCCCCATCCCGCTTACCAGATATTTTGATGCGCAGGGTACTGTGAAGACAGAAAACTTTAGGTGATTCACAAAATATCTGAAAGCTGCGATCCTTGCCACCCACACCGCCCTCCGATGCCGGTGGCCACCCGCGAATGCAAAGTCCATTTTCCAGGATTTTTGGCTTTGCCGACATCGGCCAGCCGACGAATTGAGAAACGGAAGGCCGTCAGAAACGATTGCTATCTGAGGCCCACCGGGACGAGTTCAATCGTTTTAGGCCTGGAGTGCCACGAACGAGTCTCAGGCTGGGCGGTCGGCCTCGCCGGTTCCCGAGCGGAGCCGAGGGATGGTGACTTTTTTGTGAAAAAAGTCACCCTGCGGAGCATACCAGCTTGCAGGTTTCTAAAGACTTTGAGCATTAGACAGAACAAGCCACCGGGCCCCTCGATACGATCCCGATTACGGGATCACTCGGGGACCGGGGAATCGAAATCCGTCAAGGCCAGACTTTCAGAACCCCATCCTTGTGGCTTCCCCGACTTCATCGGGGTAAACATTGGTCATTGCCCTGCGACCGGTCATTGAGCGCAGTCGAAATGCAGGGACCAAGCGCAGTCGACATGCAGCCACCGGATTCGGCACCCGGGGGACAGGAACATTCAACGGACAGGATGCAAATCTGCGAAAATTGAGATTTTTGCATTTTAAAACCGGCAACAGACCCTCACCCCTTCCCTCACCGGCGGAGAGGGTGAAATTCCGTATTCCGGTCCCTGCATTTCGACTTGGTCCCTGAGCGGAGTCGAAGGGCCGAATTCCGATCTCTGCCCACCCGTCACTGAAAAACCCTTACCCTTCGAGAACCTCAGGGTCCGGGTTTTTCCGTATTCTGAATTCTGTATTCTGAATTCTGAATTCCTATTCTGTCTCCTGTCTCCTGCAGTCAACCCCTCAGCTTGCTTTTCCGGTAGCCGTACAGGAAGTAAATCGTCAGTCCGACCACCAGCCAGATCCAGAACATTTTCCAGGTGATGGAAGGCAGATTGTATGCAATGTAGCCAGAGGCAAGCGCACTGGCCACGGCGGTCACATGAACCATCGGGGTTCTGAACGGACGGTGCATGCCTGGATCGGTATAGCGTTTCACCAGGACTCCCAGGCTGACCAGCACAAAGGCGGCCAGTGTGCCGATATTGGTCAGTTCGGCGGCTTGTCCCACATCGATAAATCCGGAAAAGAAGGCCACAAAACAGCCAGTGATCAGGGTGGCCACGTGTGGCGTGTGAAATTTCGGATGGACTTTACTGAGTGATTTGGGGAGCAATCCGTCCCGTGACATGGCATAGAAAATCCGGGGCTGGCCCAATCCGAATACAATCAGGACCGAGGTGATGGAAATGACCGCCCCAGCCGAAATGATGCCGGCGGCCCAATCGGCATTCACTGACCGGAGGGCAAAGGAAACCGGTTCGGGTACATTCAGTGTGCGGTAATCGACCATACCGGTCAGCACCACCGTCACCACCACGTACAGCACTGTGACCACTGCCAGGGAAATGATAATGCCGCGTGGCAGATCCCTGCCGGGATTGATGGTTTCCTCTGCGGCGGTTGAAATGGCATCAAAACCAATGTAGGCAAAAAAGATCAGTGCTGCTCCGGTCATGATTCCGTTAAATCCGTTCGGAGCAAAACTGTTCCAGTCATGTCCCCAGAATTCGGGTTTCACATAGGCAGCTCCGACGGCAATAAACAACAACACCATCGACAGTTTCAGAACCACAATCATCATGTTGGCACGGGAGGATTCCTTAATTCCGATGAGCAGCAATCCATAGACCACCACGTTGATAAAAATGGCGGGAAAATTCACCACAATCGGTATGCCCGCCACTTTGGGAGCGGTATCGATAATCAGCGTCTCGGTTCCGTAGGCAAACCGGTGCCCGGCCGTAACGTAGTCGGTGATCATCCAGGCTGGCAGATGAATGTCGAAGCCACGCAGCAGATCAACAAAATAGCCCGACCATCCCACAGCTACGGCAATGTTTCCGATGGCATATTCCAGCACCAGACACCACCCGATAATCCAGGCCACCACTTCACCAAAAGCAGCATAACTGTATGTGTATGCCGACCCCGAAATCGGCATCATGGAGGCAAATTCTGCGTAGCACAGGGCCGCCAGTGCACAGGCAATTCCCGTAATGACAAAGCTGACCGATAAAGCCGGTCCGGCACCAATGTGATTCGCCCCGCCGGCAGCAGCCGTTCCCGTCAGCACAAAAATCCCCGTCCCGATGATGGCTCCGATTCCCAGCGCCGTCAGATCGAACCAGCCCAGTTTCTTTTCCAGTTTGTGTTCCTGCTTGTCAATGACAGCCAGAACATCTTCGAGTTTCTTTTTGCGGAACAGTTGTTTCAGCAAGGTTGTCTCCCTCATCAGGTCGGTTTTGAAAAACGGGAAAATAGCATAATTTTTCGATTCAGCCATGACCATCCGGTATTTTTGTGGCCCGATTTCAGTCGCCGGCGGGTTTTAACCCCTCAATTCTTTGGCCAATCGGGGTTTCTGCTCTGACCGGAGCGAATCGCCGGCTTTTTTCGTTCTGATGATTGCCCTTATCCTGAAAGGTTTCTGTAAATGATCGACTTTAATGTTTTTTTCTGGCTGATACTGGTTGCGCTTCTGGCCGATTATCTGCTGAACCTGGTCTCGGATTTTCTTAATCTGAAGGCTCTTTCCCGTCCGGTTCCTCCCTCCCTGGCCGGTTTGTATGATGAGGAACAGTACCGGAAATCTCAGGCCTATCAGGCAGAAAGTATCCGGTTCGGATTTTTAAGCGGAACGGTCAGTCTGGCAGCCACTCTTCTTTTCTGGCTGGCGGGCGGATTTCCCTGGATGTGGTCACTCGCAGGTAATATTTCGGTAAACCCGGTCTGGCAGGGCCTGATCTTTACAGCCGGCCTGATGGCACTTAAAAGTCTCCTTTCCACTCCCTTCAGTGTATACGCCACTTTTTCCATCGAAGCGCGGTATGGCTTTAATAAAACCACCTGGAAAACGTGGATGTCTGATCGGCTGAAAGGCCTGGCCCTCGGCATTCTCATTGGCGGTCCGATTCTGGCCGGACTGATTTTCTTTTTTACCTGGGCCGGATCGTGGGGCTGGCTGTATGCCTTCGGAACCATCATTCTGGTCACCCTGATCATTCAATATGTGGCACCCGTCTGGATCATGCCCCTCTTTAATAAGTTTCAGCCGCTCGAAAACGGGTCTCTGCGGGAATCGATCATGGCGCTGGCCGGGAAGGTTGAGTTTCCATTGAAGGATATTTACGTCATCGATGGATCACGCCGGTCCACCAAGGGAAATGCCTATTTCACCGGATTCGGGAAGAACAAACGGATTGCCTTGTATGACACGCTGATTCAGCATCAGGATGAGAAGGAAATCCTGGCGGTGGTGGCCCATGAAATCGGACATTATAAACTGCGCCACATTCCGCTGAACATGGTCATCGGTTTTCTTCACACAGGCGTTCTGATGGCACTCCTCAGTGTTGCCTTGTCGGCCCCCGGTCTGTTTGCTGCCTTCGGTATGACCACTCTGTCGGTTGCGGCCGGACTGATTTTCTTCGGGATGTTATTCACACCGGTGGAACTGATTCTGGGAATTGCCATGTCGGTGCTTTCCAGAAAACATGAATTTGAAGCCGATGCCTATGCCATCCGGGTAACCGGTCTCAGGGAGGAATTGGCCTCAGCGCTGAAAAAACTGAGCAGGCAGAATCTTTCAAACCTGACTCCCCATCCGTTCACCGTGTTTGTGGAGTATTCTCATCCGCCACTGGCTGCCCGCCTTGACCGGATGGCACCGGCTGAACCCATCCATCCATAATCAGAATGGATGCTCTCTTTCAGGCCGGGTGGCCGGGACTGTTTCTGATTGCCTTTCTGGCCGCCACTCTGGTCCCCGTTTCAAGCGAGGCCATGGTTCTTCTGATGCTGGCTGGTGGCTATCAGCCGCTGGCCATCTGGGCAGTGGCAACTGCCGGAAACACACTCGGATCGGTGGCGGGATACGGAATCGGTGCGGGAAGCCGGTGGGTTTTCTCTAAACAGGTCAACCGCGAATCATCGGGCTGGAAACGGGCGGAAGGATTGTTCGGCCGCTGGGGGGGCTGGACGTTGCTGCTGGCATGGGTGCCCGTCATCGGAGATCCGCTCTGCATGATAGCCGGCAGTCTCCGCTACCGGTTCTGGCGGTTCTGTCTGCTGGTCTTCACCGGAAAGGCCGGACGTTACGCCATCCTGATCCTTCTGTCAGAAGCCGTTACCGGGTGATGTATTTATCCCCTGAGCGGTTTTTAAAGTTGTAACGGATCCACCGGCGGATAATAAACAACTTGATCCGGGTTTTAATGGCATTCCAAATCATCGTCAGCATAGTTACACCGTTTGTGAAAACCGGCGGGGTCCGGTTTCACCCATGAGATACCGGTCGAACCGCATGGCCACATTCCGCACAAACAATTCACCGAGATCGGTCACCACCAGCCGGTCGTTAAAGCGGGTGATCAGACCATCGGCTTCCAGGTCATCCATGCCCGCCAGTTCTTCCCTGAAATAGTCGGTGAAGGTTTCACCGGTCAGCCGTTTAAAATCATCGTAAAAAACAGCAAACTGAACCATGATATCCATAATGGCGCGTTGGCGGATCCGGTCATCGGTCGTCATCTGGTAGGCATGTTCGATGGGCAGCCGACCTTCAGACAGACCCGTTTCCCATTGTTTCAGATTTTTCTGATTCTGAACATACTCTCCACCGATAAAGCCGATGGAAGAGGGACCAAAGGCGAGAATGGTTTCGGTCTGCAAGGTTGTATATCCCATGAAATTCCGGCGGAGACGACCTTCATCCAACGCCACGGATAGTTCATCCTCGGGTTTTGCAAAATGATCCATTCCGATCAGCCGGTAACCGGCCGATTCAAGAAAATCCTTTGCATCCATCAGAAGCGACAGTTTTTCCAATCCCTCCGGCCGCTGATACTGATCAAGCACCTGCTGATGTTTATGAATCCAGGGAACGTGAGCGTAAGAGAACAAAGCCAGACGATCCGGATCGAGCAAGAGGGTTTTCTTAAGGGTTTCCCTGAATGAGGCCGCCGTTTGAAGCGGCAATCCGTAAATCAGATCCACATTCACCGACTGGGCTCCCCGACGCCGGGCTTCTGAAACCTGCCGGTAGGTATCCTCGAAGGGCTGAATGCGCTTAACGGCTTCCTGCACGGCCGGATTAAAATCCTGCACACCAAACGAGAAGCGTTGGAAACCTTCATCGGACAGGGCATCCAGATGGTCGTTGGTGGTCACCACCGGGTCGATTTCCACCGACAACTCTCCCGACAGGAAGTTGATATCGAAGGAATGATTCAGCAGCGCCATGAGCCGGTGAATCTGTTCCGGTGACAGGTAGGTTGGCGTGCCACCTCCCAGATGGAGCGAATCGACCACCGGTTTAAATCCCAGTTGATCTGCAACCAGTTTTATCTCGGTTTCGAGATGCTGCAGAAACCGGTCAGCCACGGAATGATCCGCCCGGACGGACACGTTACAGGCGCAATAGAGACACCGGTCCTCGCAGAACGGGATGTGAAGGTACACACTGATGGGTCCGCCGGCCGAGCGGGCCAGTTTTTTCAATTGGTTGATGTAAGAGGACGGATCGGTTACCACCGGCCAGACGGGTGCGGTCGGATAGCTGGTGTATCGCGGACCGGGTTTGTTGTACCGGGAAAGCAGATAGTCCAGTTTACTGGTTTGTTCCGTTTCCATTATTCCTTCATTCTGAAAGCCTGAACGGCTTCCACCATGGCTTTGGCATGATCTGGATTCACATCGGGATGAATGCCATGCCCCAGATTAAAAATATGACCGGGCCTGCCGCCCCATTCCGTCAGCAGACGGTTCACTTCACGTCGGATGGCGTCGGGAGATCCGTACAGTACCGACGGATCGAGATTTCCCTGAACTGCAATCCTTCCGGCTGTTCGCGAGGCCAGTTCGCCGATGGGAACCGAGTGATCGGCTCCAAACACCGTTGCCCCTGCCGCAATGGCCCTTTCCAATACAAAATCAGCCCCTTTGGCAAACACAATGACCGGCACACCGGCTGGTTTCAGGGCCCGGATGACCGACTCCAGTGCGGGCCAGCCAAATTCCAGATACAAATGCGGAGGCAATGCACCGGCCCAGGTATCAAAAATCTGAACGGCCTGAACGCCTGCCCTGATCTGAGCCAGAAGATAGGAAGCCACCGACTCGGACAACCGATCAAGTAAATCGATGGCTGCAGCGGGTTCATCCAGCAACAGGGATTTGGAAAAGCGGAAGGTTTTCGAGGACTGACCTTCCACCATATAGGTCATCAGCGTCCAGGGGGCGCCCGAAAAGCCGATGAGCGGAACACGCCCGTCCAGACGTTTCTGAATCAGACGGATGGCTTCCATGACATAGCCCAGATCGGAATCGGGATCAGGGACTGGTAACTGTCTGATGGCGGACACCTCTCTGAGTGGCTTATGAAAAACCGGACCCCGGCTTTCAATCAGTTCCAGTTCCAGACCCATGGCATCGGGAATAACCAGAATATCAGAGAATAAAATTGCGGCATCGACTCCCAGCCGGTCAATGGGCTGAATGGTTACCTCGGCAGCCAGTTCAGGAGACTGGCACATGGTCATAAAATCGGCGTTTTGTCTCACAGCCCGGTACTCGGGCAGGTACCGGCCAGCCTGCCGCATCATCCAGACCGGGGTGCGGTCGGTGGATTCACGCCGGCAAGCCCGCAGAAACCGGTCATTCTTCAAGATCATACTCATTTTTTCGGATCCCCGGTAAATTTATATCCGACTCCACGGATCGAGTGGATAAAGACTGGATTGGATGGATCGTCCTCGAAGTACTTTCTAAGCCGGGAAATGAAGTTATCGATGGTCCGGGTGGTCGGGTACACATCGTATCCCCAGACCCGGGACAGAATAATTTCTCTGGAAACCACCTGTCCTTCATTCTGAATCAGCAGTTTAAGCAATTCCGTTTCCTTGGCCGTTAATTCAATGCGGCCGTTGCTGGTGGCGGCTTCATGCTGTGAGAAGTAGATGGTGTTTTTGCCAAAGGTGAAAGTATCGGTCAGAAATTTGGCCACATCGGGTTTGGCCGCCGTCCGGCGGATCAGCCGGGCCACACGAAGGAGCAATTCTTCGAGGTTAAATGGTTTGGTCATGTAATCATCGGCCCCGCTCTTCAGACCGCGGATCCGGTCCGGATCCTGATACCGCGCAGAGAGCACCAGGACAGGAGTGGTTTCATCCTTCACCCGGATGGATTCCAGCACGTCGAATCCGCTGATCCCGGGAAGCATGATATCGAGAATCACCAGATCGTACCTGCCTTCATTAAATGCTTCAAGGGCTTTCAGTCCGGTACCACACAGGGTAACCGTGTACCCTTCGGCTTCCAGATTGTACTGAAGGGTGGTTGCCAGGGATTTTTCATCCTCGACCAATAAAATCCGGTTAGTCATGGTCAGCCTCACTCAGTTTTGGCAACCGCACCCTGAAACAGGTCCGTTTGCCGGGTTCCGACTCCACTGTCAGGGTTCCGCGGTGCAGTTTTACCATTTCTCTGGCAATATACAATCCCAGACCGGCACCGGGCGACTGACGGGTCTGCTCATCTTCCACCCGGAAAAATTTGTCGAAAATGTAAGGAAGGGCATCTTCCGGGATACCGGCTCCCTGATCGGTTACCGAAAATTCCCATTCTGCTTCATCCTGCCTGGCATCTATAAAAACCGGTCCATCCGAATATTTCAGGGCATTATCCACCAGATTGATAAACACCGACCGCAACCGGACTTCATCCCCCGATACCCATGCATCCTGCCGGATACCATCGCCGAACTGAACGCGGTCAAATCCACCGGCTGGTTCAGAAAACCATTTTTCAATCAGTTCCGTCAGGTTCAGTTCAGTCATGGCAGGGGTGGCCTGATGGTTTTCGAGCCGTGCAGCCGCCAGAATATTATCCACATGGGCAGTCAGACGGTCCAGTTCAGAAAGCGCCTGCCGGAGAAACACATCACGGCGATCGGGTGGCGGATTGTGTTTCAGCACCGTTTCCAGATTGAGACGTGCACCGGCAAGCGGTGATTTCAGTTCATGGGTCACAGTCAGCATAAAATTCTGGGACTGGTGAGTGTAACGCCATTCTTTGCTCAGACTCAGGTATAAAATCACCACCGCTACGGTCAGCAGAATGATAAAAAACGTCCCCTCAGCCAGAAACATGCGGTTCTTCGAATAAAATGTCTCCTCAATGGCATGCAGATAGTCCGGATTCACCACCAGATCATCGGCGTGAAGAACTCCGTCATATATCTGGTTCCGAACCATGCCCAGACGGAGCGCCGGATAGGTCTGATCGAGCCAATACGCCAGCCGCATGCTATCGAGGCGGATGTAGGTCACAGGGCCATTTTCTCCGCTGGTCACGATCCACCATCCGGTCCGTATGTACCGGTTTCCTTCGGGTTTCAGATTCTGCCTGATGGCACCGAATCCCGAAGAATCACCACTCACCAACCGGAAACCCTGAGGGGTGACCTCAATCCTGGCGGCGGTCATGTCCATGGTGGTGCTGCCCGGAAAATCGGACCAGAGCTGATTCAGGCGGAAAGAGGCTGTGAAACGCTGCTGGTCGGCCATCCGCAGGGACTGATCATGCCAGGTCCGGCTGGAATTGATGTGAAAAAACACCCACCACGTGAGCTGTGCGCCAATGATCAGAACAATCAGCGCAAAGACAGCCAGGAAGAGTTTGTTTCGCCGGACAAGCGGATTCATTTGCCGTAGGCCACTTTGAACGCCGATTCCATGATGGTAAGGGTACGGTCCAGATCGGTTGACTGATGAACCGAGGAAACAAACATTACTTCGTAGCCGCTGGGCGCAATGTAGACCCCATTTTCGAGACAGTGATGAAAAAAGAGCCGGTAACGATCCATGGTGGCATGATCTATATCGGTTGCCCGTCGCAGACGGTCCGCCGCACCGAAATACGTCCATAAAACCGAGCCCATCCGGATGGGCACCGCTTCGATATTCAGGTTCCTGATGATCGACGCCATTCCTTCTCCCAGACGTGCTGCAAGTGATTCCAGTCGGTCATAGAAACCGGGTTCAGTAAGCAATCTCAGTTGGGTAAGTCCGGCTGCCATGGCTACCGGATTTCCGGACAGGGTTCCGGCCTGATAGACCTTTCCGACCGGAGCAATCACCGACATGATATCACGGCGGCCGGCATAGGCACCTACCGGGAATCCGCCCCCAATGATTTTTCCGAAAGTGACCAGATCGGGTCGGATGTCATACACCCCGGTTGCACCACCTAACGCCACCCGGAATCCGGAAATCACCTCATCGAAAATGAGCAGGGCGCCCGATTGCGTACAGGCATCACGCAGGGTCTGCAGGAATTCACGACGTTGAAGAAGCAGGCCGTTATTTGCCGGAACCGGCTCAATAATCACGGCTGCCACCTGGTCACCCACCGATTTCATCAGGTCGAGGAAGCGGTCTTCATCATCCAGCGGAAGCACCAGCGTTTCCCTTGCCAGAGACTCGGGAACACCGGGAGTTGAGGCAATTCCGAATGTGGCCAGTCCCGATCCGGCATTGACCAGCAGACTGTCGGCATGACCGTGATAGCATCCATCAAATTTGATAATTTTCGTCCGGCCGGTGAACCCGCGGGCCACCCGGATGGCTGACATGACCGCCTCGGTTCCGGAATTCACAAACCGGATCATTTCTGCATGCGGCAGCAAACCGGTAATCAGAGAAGCTATTTCCACTTCGCACGGATTCGGGGTTCCGAAACTGGTACCGTTCTGTGCAGAAGCCATCACCGCTTTCAAAATTTCGGGATGTGCATGACCCGAAATAAGTGGGCCCCACGATCCGCAGTAATCGATATAGGTATTTCCATCCACATCGGTCAGGTAGCATCCCGATCCCGATTTCATAAAAACCGGAGTTCCGCCCACCGATTTAAACGCCCGGACAGGGGAATTCACGCCACCGGGAATAACGGCCCGGGCCCGGTCGAACAAGGCAGCAGATTGCGGATAGGATTTCATACGGATTTTGATCTGAATAAACGGTAAATGAGAACGTACCGGTGCGATTCACCCCGGATGGCCAGAACCGATGCCTGAATCATCATGACCACGAAGACCAGCGCCAGCGTGACAATGAAAACGAGGATGCCGTAATACCAGCCCTGTGGAATCAGACCCACTTTCAGCGGACTGTAAAGCAGCAGGAAGAAAATTACCAGATACGAGGTGATGGCAATCTGGAAGTTTACCGATTCGCGGGCATTGGCCACCACAAATTCATCGCGGTTTCTGAAAAAGAGCCAGATAAGAGCCGGCGCCCAGATATTGGCAAGTGAATGGCTGAACCAGTCGCCAATCACCACCACCAGCGGAATAAAATGACAGACACTTGCCCAGAGACGCGTGTCCTTTTCTTGCTTGGATAAATCGGAAAAAGAATCCATAAATCGACCAGAAAATGAAGGAAAATCAGGCAGCAGGAAGTTCCCGTTCGGGAAACTTTTTAACGAGACGGGAACGGGAGACATATTTAATGACGAACATGGCCGGCCCGATCAGGAAGTAGAAGAATCCGGCCCAGGCAGAGGCCGCCGGAAAAGGCAGCCAGGCAATCAGAACTGACAGAAGCCCGATGGTTGCCATGGTCCCGGTGGCCCAGAGTTCCTCGCGGGTGAGCCAGCGTTCAACCGGCGTCAGATGAAGCACGTCCCGAAGGGCCCATGCATGCCGGTAAAGCATAAAAAACAGGAAGAAAACCGCGGCAAATCCCAAACCGTAAATCGTCATCATTTCCGACCCGGCATCGGCAGGCATGATCGGTCCTTCCACATCGGATAAATCACCCAGCACACCCGGACCAAAAAAAATGGCAGCCGTCAGTGTAAAGACAAATTTCAGCGGATAGACATAAAACAGAAGAATAAACAGAAGTGCCGAATTCAGCACCATCGTGATGGTATCATGCAATCCATACCGCCGGAAGAACTTCTGATGCATGAACCACAGCAACACCAGCATGGCAAAACAAAAGGCAAATCCGATAAACCCTGCCATCATGGATTTCAGTTCGGCGTAAGTTTTGGGAACTTCCAGCGACACCACCAGCAGCGTGATCGCAAAAGCGAAGACGGCATCGGTGAATCCCTCGAGCCGCGAAGGGGAAAGTCCACGGTAAACAAATCCGGTGGATTCTCTGGTCTGATCGGTCAGTTTCATCCTGCAAAGATAAACCGGTAACCACTGCAACTCCGCATGGAGGGAACGGATTTGGTCTGTCTGACTGTTCTGGCACATATTTGCCAGCATCAACCTCTAACCAAAACGGAGTCTGAATGGAGACCACTGTCAAACGATCGGCCGTCGATCGCTTCCTCTCGGTTGTTGAACGCACCGGGAATGCCCTTCCTCACCCGGTAACCTTGTTTTTCCTTTTCTGCGTCCTGATTCTGGTGGCATCCGCCCTTGCTGCCTGGCTGGATCTGGTGGTCGTTCATCCCACCACCGGCGCTGAAATACGGCCTCTGAACCTGCTCTCGGTGGAAGGACTCCACCGGATCATGAATGAAATGGTGACCAATTTTACCGGATTTGCTCCATTGGGAACAGTTCTGGTCGCCATGCTCGGGATCGGGATCGCTGAAGGATCCGGACTGATCGGAAGTGCGCTGAAGGTCCTGGTCACCTCGGCACCGAAACGCATGCTCACCATGGTCATTGTATTTGCAGGTGTCCTTTCTAATGCTGCCTCCGAGGTGGGTTATGTACTTCTCGTTCCTCTGAGCGGACTGGTGTTTCTGGCGGTGGGCCGGCACCCGCTCGCCGGAATTGCCGCCAGCTTTGCCGGGGTGTCGGGTGGATATTCAGCCAATCTGCTGCTGGGCACCATCGATCCGCTTCTTGCCGGACTCTCCACCGAAGCCGCCCGGATTGTGGATCCCACCTATCTGGTGAATCCTGCCGCCAATTTTTACTTCATGTTCGCCTCCACCTTTATCATCACCGCACTGGGAACCTGGATCACCGAAGCCATTGTCATTCCGCGTCTGGGGCCGTTTCACGGGAAGGATGATTCCGATACGCTTTCAGACCTGAAACCTGCCGAAAAGCGCGGTTTGTGGGCTGCATTAATCGTGGTTCTGATTCTGGCCGGAATTCTCGTCATGGGACTGGTCCCGGAACAGGGATTTCTGCGTTCTCTTAAGGATGGATCCATTCTGCATTCGCCGGTTCTGTCGGGTGTGGTGGCGGTCATTTTTGTGGCTGCTGCATTGGCCGGAATTGTGTATGGTCTGGTGGCCGGTACGTTCAAATCGGATGGCGATGTAATCAAAGGCATGTCCAAATCCATGGAAACCATGGGATCTTACATGGTGCTCGTCTTTGTGGCTGCTCAGTTTGTGGCCTTTTTCAAATGGAGCAATCTCGGACTCATTTTCGCGGTGGAAGGCTCCATTCTGCTGAAAGCATCCGGTCTGGGACCGATTCCTCTCATGCTGGGCTTCATGTTACTAACCGCCGTGGTGAACCTGGCCATGGGTTCCGCTTCAGCCAAATGGGCCGTGATGGCTCCGGTATTTATCCCCATGTTTATGCTGCTGGGGATTTCTCCCGAGGTCACTCAGACGGCCTACCGGGTCGGCGATTCGGTCACGAATATCATTTCACCCATGATGTCATACTTCCCGCTTATCATCGCCTTCATTCAGAAATATGATGAAAAGGCCGGCATCGGGACGGTGGTCAGCACCATGATTCCCTATTCCATCATTTTCGGAATCGGATGGGCCATCTTTTTCTCGATCTGGTACCTCCTTGGCATTCCCGTGGGTCCCGGTGCTCCTATGAGCTATCCGGCTGTTCCCTGATGCCCTTTTTCAGAATCCCGGCCAATCTGCGGCCGGGAACTGATCAGGAGGGAGTCCGATCCTGGTCTTCCTTTGGTGACTGGGGTCCGGGAATTCTCCGGTTCGGACCGGTCATCCAGATTCAGCAGCATCACCTCCCGCCGGGAACCGGTCTTTTCCGGTTCGACCGTCAGTCTATCCATCTCATGACGGTTCATTCCGGCCTGCCGCTCATGAAAACCTCGACCGGATTTTATCAGACCCTTCAGCCGCAATCGGTACTGTCCTGGCATTCAGGAGGAGGAACCACGATTTCACTGGAAACCGATCCGGATGCCGGCGCAATGATCACCGAGTTTCAACTGCTTCCCACCGCTTTGTTTGACCGGTCGTCGCTGGTGACCACCCGTTTTCATCACCGGGAAGGTCTGAGTGGATTTCTGGAGGAACAGGCGGGAGGTTTCCGGATGGTCAGCGGGGAATTGTTTCCCTTTGAAGAAACCTCTCTCGGACTTTCAAATCCGGATAACGGATTGTTATTAGTCTTTCTGGAAGGAACGTGTCAGATCGGTGGTGATATCGCAGGTCCGGGAGATGTGGTGGGCGTGTATGATTACGACCGGATCCAGTTCATGCCGCAGACCCGGCTGAGTCTGGTCGGACTGGAAGTGGAAATGAGTGGCTAGCCACGGGATTACTGGTACACCCGGTTGGTTTTTTATATGTACGCTAAGTCGCAAAGGCGCTAAGATTTTTTGGTTTTCAATGCAAAAACCTCTGCGGTCTTTGCAAATTCTCTGCTGTCTTTGCGGATAAATACCTTTCAACGCAAAGCTGCAAAGGTTTTTTTCTAAGTTTTTAGTACAGGAAACTTAGCGCCTTGGCGACTTAGCGTACAAATTTTTTGCAGGGGCGGTTATTTCGTGGTGTGGGCAACCAGCAGCAGACCGCCAACCAGACCCAGATCCTTCAGCAGCATCGACATGGAAACCTGATTTCCACCCAGCATGCCCGGAAGATGGACCGTCAGAATAACGATGGCAATAAAGGCAGCCAGCAGAAGAGCCGCCAGACGGGCTTGTTTATTGATGAAAAGAGCAACTGCACCTGCAATAAGGGCTGCACCGGTCAGATAAACCCAGAGTACGCCGCCTGGTAACCACGATGGAACCATACCGGCCATACCGGCACCGAATGCAAAGTGGAAAATCCCGAATACGAGCATGGGAATGGCGATGATGATACGTCCGGTCAGTGACAGATTATTCATGAGAAACCTCCTGTTTTGGTTATGGTTGTTATGACATTAGTTGTCATAACACTTAATAACCCACTAAAAAGCCGGGGAGTTCCCGGCTTTCAAATTTTTTTCAGTCCTCGTCCCAGGAGCGGTTTCCGAACCATCCGAACTTCAGATTCAGAGCGAGGGTGAAATCAGAGAGGTCTTTGCTTTCGAATCCTTTCAGGTTTTCACCGGCGATGAACCGGTAACTCGCACCGATGGATGGATGAAACCAGTTGGTCACATTCAGTTCCATTCCAACAAAGGGTTCTGCCACAAAAAAGGTGTTGTGGTGGCCGTCATAATCCCAGTCATCCATTTTCTTTGTGGTGTAGGTAAATCCGCCGGCACCGATAAGCATGGCATAATTCAGATGAAGCAATTTATTGGGATTCTGAGTGTATTCCAGATAAAAACCGCCATAGCCGAGGCGCAGATACAGGGGTTCAATGCTGGTGCTCTGAATGGATGCAGGGGCTTTAATCTCGGTGGCCAGACCAAAGCCGCCCCCTCCGATTCCCCATTGATTATTCAGAAGCACACCGCCATAACCACCGGTCATGAGGGCACCATCACCGGCAATGCGGGTGAACCGGGTGGTGGGTCCGCCAAAACCGCTGATGGAGTGGATGTTGCCATTAAACAGGGTTTCTGGTTCATCCTGCGCCGAAGCCAGTCCGGCCGGAACGAGGAAAAGAAGAGAGAGCAGCCATTTCATGAGATAAATCCTTTCTGGTTGAAAAACAGAGGAGGTTTACGACAAAAGGGTCTGCTGGGTTTCAGGGAAACTCTGGTCCTTTACCACAACGGTCACAAAGCGTTTAAGAAAGAACACAAAGGATTATTTTGTTTTCAATACAAATACTTCTGAGGTCTTTACGAATTAATTGCGCCCTTGCATTTAACTGGCTTCACCACGAAAAACATTTAATACCTCACTTCAGGAGCAGCACCCTCTGCGTTTGACGGATTCCGGCACCATCAAATTGTACCCAATAGAAACCCGTTGACTTACCTGCAAACGACAAGGCATACCATTGCCTGCCGGGGTTGACCATCATCTCCTCTTTACTGATCAATTGACCCAACACTGTGTAAACCCCTATCTGAATGGGTTGCACGCGATCGCTTTTAATTTCAAAAGTGGTTGACGGATTAGCCGGATTCGGAAAGGCACCGGAAACCGTAAACCAGTCAGGAACACCAGATATCACCTGTTTCTCTTCTGGAGTAATCACCACATGGCCTTCAAGCGACCAGTAAAAGCTGGTTGGGGAAATCTGCCGGATGCCTGTTCCCGAAACATGAACCGGTTTTGAACAGGTGATCAGGATACCCGGACCTCCCGGTGTTTTTCTGACCGGATTCAATTCAATCGACGCATTGGTTTCCCTGCTGACAAACCCCCAGAGTTTATCAGCAGGAATACCTGCAGATGCCACCTGCAATTCCAATTGTTTGCCGACTGACCACTGAAAAAAGCCCTCCTGATCATGCCAGGGAAATCGAACCATTTTAAACGAAGCCGTCCGGATCGTATCTCCGTTCTGATAGTCGGAGCGAATGAAAACCGGGCCCGATACCGGAAAGTAAACTGCTGCTTTTCCCATTTGCGGATTCAGATCCAGTTTATCCCAACCAAACAGACTGGTTAATTCAACAGAAAGGGAACCCTTTCCTGGCGTGAATGAGAAGTATATAGAATCCCGGTCAAAGGTGCAGGTAAAAGGTGTGGGCAGAGTTGGTTGAACGGCTTTGACCGACACCCCAAGCCTGATCATGGGAATGAAACCGGCCAGATCGTAAGACACCGGCCAGACATCGGATGGTTTTCTCCAATCCCCATGATTGTTTATAACCATGAAACCAGATTGACCTGCCCGATCCATGGCCAACACCACCCCATTTTTCGAGGGTGCATGGGATGAAAAAACGACCCACACACCAGACCCGGTATAGGTCTGAACGGCATGACCAACAGGCAAGGAAATGGTTTCGAAACGGATTTGCGCATAAGGACGTCCCGATTTGCACAAAATCTGATCACCAATCTGCCTGCACAGTGAATCAAAGAATTGAAGTTCAAATTGTCTGGGAGCATCCGAATCGACCTCCGTCCCGTCGAACTCAGAAAGAAATCCACCCAGGAACGACACATCCCTGATACCGGAATAATCCGGGTGATCGATTGGGATCCACTGGGCAAAGGACCGGATGGAATCGGGCAGACGAAGAAAACGGGCCGAACCCATAAATTCATCCGACTTCCCGTCATCCTGACGGATGGTCAATACCACCCTTTCCGGTTCCCCTTCAATCCGATAACTGATCTGATTACCCAATGAAGGCTCGTTTACATCGGGATGTTCAGCATTGACAAGAACCATCAGCACTGGTTTTTCAGAGTCGGTTTGGATGGATAGGGTCTCACCAGATTTGAATGAAAACCACTGCGGTTCTTTATCGGTCGTGAATGGTAACCATAACAAGTCGGTTTTTATCAGTGAACTTACCCCAATAGAATAGATGGAAGATCCCTCAAGCAAGAGTGAGGAAAACCCACCCGGATCTTGTTTCGTGAATCCTTCAACAGGGAAAAACCGGTTTGGTTCAGTGGGTAGCAACGACAGATCGGGTTGCCAACGGGGTGGAAACGGAGTTTGATCCGGTCTGAATGGGCGCAGGAATAAATCGGATATCCATTGCCGGTTCAGCGTTGTATAATCGGGTAGGGTTGGATTGGCTGCAAACCCGTCGAGGCCAACCGATCTAGACCAGATCAATTGCTGAAAAGCAGAAAGCCCATACCTGAAGTAAAACCAACTGATAAAAACCAGACTTTGTTCATAGGATAAAATGGCATCCTGATCCTTCCAGATTGCCCAGCTTTTTTCTGTATTTTTCTGGAATCGGGTGACGGGTCTTGGCTCAAAACCACACAGATATTCCATCAGTTCAGAGCACCCCTCATTTATGGACACCCATTCCGGATTGTCCGGATCGGAATATTGTGAATGGACCAGATGCTGAAGTTCGTGAGCGGCCGTTTGAAGAGAGCCCTCAACCGTTATTGTCTGGTTAAAAATCAGGGTCGGAAAGACATCAATGTAGAGAATATCACGTTGATTGCTGGTTGGGTATTCCAATTGATCGACCGGATCAAAAAACCCGGCGATGTATTGCCCGGTCACCAGAAAATCATCCCGGATATCGAGTAGCAGAATATTCAACACCTCATCACCAGCACGATTGGGTAAATTTCCCAGAAGGGATATGGAAAGGGGAACAATTCCCTTGGTGGAATCTACCGAAAATGAGGATGTCCTTTCCACCAGATGATAGTGAAAAAGGTAAAGAAGAGAATCCATCTGGATTGGATTGATTTTCCGGTAAACCGAACTGGTATCCACCCACACATGGATCCCATCGAACCGGGCCGCCAGGTTAAAGCGGATGGAATGCCATTTACTTTGATCCTGAATATTCCTGACGAAAAATGACCGGACCGTTGCCGTGTCGGCAGGGGCCATTTTTTTAGGCAGAGAGACCTTTTGCACCCCCCCAGGTACAGGCAAATGAACCCTGACCGGTTGGTGTTGAGCAACCAGATCGGTTAACCCAAATCCGATAACCAAAAGAAAGAACAGGAAATGTTTCAATGAGGTGAAAAAGGTGAAGTGTTATCAGGAAACAGGTGTGGTTGCTACCACCCAATCCTTATGATTTTAAATGCCTAAACGCAATGATGCAAAGAATTCGGAAAGACCGCAGATATTCTTGAATTGAAAACCAAAAAACCTTTGAGTTCATGGTTATGAACACTTTGCGCCCTTAGCGGTAAAAGGATTTAAACGCAAAGTCGCCAGGAAGGAACGCCAAGACGTAGCGTTATAAAATTGAAAAACTTTGCGCCCTTGGTTATGAACACTTTGCGTCCTTCGCGTTTAAATGTATTTTACCGGATGATTTTAAATACGTAGAAACTCCCGACCCCGAAGGCAGCCACGTACCCGTTCTTCACATCCTGCGAGAGAATGGAATCATCGGGGATATCGAATTCCTCTACCACCTCACCGGTGGTGATGTCGATGATGTACCACTCATACTGGCCATAGGTATGTGGCTTAAACACATACCGGTTGCCATCGTAACTGGATGGATCAATCATTCCATCATATTCCGACAACCGCTTCCAATAGAGTTGCTTGCCGGTTTCCATATCGAGACAGAACCAGTTATCCCGGCCGCCAGTCACAAAGACAAGGCCTTTTTCTTCATCTGGGAATACACTGATTGCATCCGGAAAATCAAGTCGGTATTTGGTGATGGGTAATTCATATTTCCAATACAAATACCCATCAGATTGCCTGAACTTGAAAACCGTTCCATCCCGAAAAACCGCATACCCAACTGAATCTAACAATACCGGAACTGCGAAGAGATTAGTAATGGTCTGTGGATAGAACCCGTACCCACCATCCTTGAACCACCGTGGTACTGCGCGTATACTAAATACTTGATTTCCTGTAATTGGATCAAATTTTTTCAATTCACCAAAATTATAAATTTCAGTGCCTCCTTCACCATACCGAGTTGCAATTGTTGATCCAAATACTCCATTCATATTTGACATAATGGATCGAACTCCACCAGTATCAACATCAAATTCTTTAATTGTCAATCCGGTTGACAGATCAAATTGAATGAAGTCTGAATGAATCTTTCTGTATCCAAAATTTTCGTCAATGGTATTCATTGTCCCCGATGACCGGTGAATACCAGAATCGGGTGCCATCCATTTCCTTACCCCGGTAATCTTATCAAAGGCCGATGTTGAGTAGATATCGTTGACCACCAGGATTGAACTGTTCACCATAAAATTGGTCCCGGTATAGTCCCTTTCCTTTCCAGTTATATTTGCCTTCCAGATGAGATTTCCATTATACAGGTTTCGACACTCAACATCGGGACCGTTAGGAAAGTAAACCCGGTCACCATCGATCAACGGTAACTCAAAGCCCTGGAAACCCTGTATCTTCTTAAGATCAACCTTCCACGCCAATTTCAAATATTTTGAGTTCAGCGAATCCTCGTTGGGTTCTGTGCATGAACTGAAAATCAAACCAGCAAGCAAAACAAAGTGCATTTTCACTTTTGACCTACTCGACGTTCATCAATCCACCTTTTCGCTTCACGCATGGTTTCGGTTTCCTGTTTGTTCCAGGGTTCCCTTCGACTCCGCTCAGGGACCGTCACAGGGCAGACATTTAAACGCAATGACGCAAAGGATTCGCAAAGACCGCAGAGATTCATGTATAAAAAACTAAAAAATCTTTGCGTACTTGGATATGAACCCTTTGCGACTTTGCGGTAAAACGAATTACCGGATGATTTTAAATACGTAGAAACTCCCGACCCCGAATGCAGCCACGTACCCGTTCTTCACATCCTGCGAGAGAATGGAATCATCGGGGATATCGAATTCCTCTACCACTTCGCCAGTGGTTATGTCGATGATATACCACTCATACTGGCCGTATGTATGTGGCTTAAACACATACCGGTTGCCATCGTAACTGGATGGAAAAATCATTCCATCGTATTCCGACAACCGCTTCCAATAGAGTTGCTTGCCGGTTTCCATATCGAGACAGAACCAGCTATCCCGGCCGCCGGTCACAAAAACAAGGCCTTTTTCTTCATCTGGGAATACACTGATGGCATCCGGAAAGTCACGACGGTAATTGGTGATGGGTAATTCATATTTCCAATACAAATACCCATCGGATTGTCTGAACCTGAAAACCGTTCCATCCCGAAAAACCGCATACCCAACTGAATCTAACAATACCGGCACTGCGAAGAGATTGGTAATGGTCGACAGGTAGTCAGAGTAACCACCAAAATTAAAATAACGTGGGGTACACCGGAAACTGAAAATTTGCTGACCAGTTACAGGATCAAATTTTTTAAGTGTACCAAACTCGTAAATTTCCTTTCCCAGATCGTTAACATAACCAGCAAATGTCGAACAGAATACACCATGCTTACTGGTATTTATTGCCCGGGCAGCGCCAGTGTCAATCGGAAACATTTTAATTGTATTTCCATCGTTTAAGTTAAATTGAATAAAATTTGCTTGCCCTCGCCTGTAACCAAATTCATTGTCAATCCAATTCATGATGCCATATCGTCTGAACTCACCTGAATCAGGAGCGATCCACCGTCTTTCTCCAGAATACTTATCAAATGCAGAGGTAGAATAGGTGTCGTTTACAACAATAATTGAGTTGTTAATCAAAAAACGGGTTCCATTATAATCTCTGGTTTTACCGGTTATATTGGCCTTCCAAATGATTTTGCCAGTGGACAACTCCCTGCATTCTACATCAGGACCATTTGGAAAATAAACCCGGTTACCATCAATTGTGGGTAGTTCAAATCCTTGTGATGGTTCAATTTTTGTCAATGGTGCTTTCCACACAAGCTTTAAAAACTTTGAATTTGCACTTTCTGGATTTTCAGAACAGCCTGAAATTATCAAGGAACAAAAACAAAGATGGATTAATAGGGATAGCTTTATCACGGCCTACTCTTATTTTCTATCCACCTTTTCGCTTCACGCATGGTTTCGGTTTCCTGTTTGTTCCAGGGGTCCCTTCGGCTCCGCTCAGGGACCGTCACAGTGCAGACATTTAATCGCAATGACGCAAAGAATTCGCAAAGACCGCAGAGATTCCTGAATTGAAAACTACAAATAATCTTTGCGTTCCTGGTTATGAACACTTTGCGCCCTTAGCGGCAAAAGGATTTAAACGCAAAGTCGCCAGGAAGGAACGCCAAGACGCAGCGTTTTAAAATTGAAAAACTTTGCGCCCTTGGTAATGAACATTTTGCGTCCTTCGCGTTAAAATGTATTTTACCGGACGATTTTAAATACGTAGAAACTCCCGACCCCGAATGCAGCCACGTACCCGTTCTTCACATCCTGCGAGAGAATGGAATCATCGGGGATATCGAATTCCTCGACCACTTCGCCGGTGGTGATGTCGATGATGTACCACTCATACTGACCATACGTATGCGGTTTAAACACATACCGGTTGCCATCGTAACTGGATGGATCAATCATTCCATCGTATTCCGACAGACGTTTCCAGTAGAGTTGCTTGCCGGTTTCCATATCCAGACAGAACCAGCTATCACGGCCGCCGGTGACAAAGACAAGGCCTTTCTCTTCATCTGGGAATACACTGATGGCATCCGGAAAGTCACGACGGTAATTGGTGATGGGTAATTCATATTTCCAAACGATATTACCTGTTTCAGGAATGAACTTTATTGTTGTTCCATCTTTAAAAGAACAATAACCAAATTGTTGATCAAAGGCGGGTTTTGAAAAAAGTTCTGAACTAGTTGATAAATAAAATCCATAACCAACATCTTTAAACCATCGTGGTTGAATTCGGATCTTAAAATCAAGATTACCGGTCTCTGGGTTAATCTTTACAAGTGTCCCGAAGCTAATTCGTTCATCAGTGACCTTATCACGATATGCAGCTAAAGTATTTGCAAAGACACCAAATGAATTGGCAACTACTGAATTGAACGATCCTGAATCAGAATAAATTGATTGTATTTTATTACCAGTCCTACAATCAAACTGTTGGAGTTCCTTTGGTAAATATATTGAAGGGAATCTATAACCATGTATGTTATCTATTGTTCCAAGTGAACCATAAACACGTTGAACACCCGAATCTGGTGCAATCCAGATTTGTTCTCCAGTTAACTTGTTTAATAAGCGTGTTGAAAAGGCATCATCAATCAATATGTTTTCACTATTGAAACTAAAGTTTGTTCCAATATAATCAACTGTTCCGTTTGTAACACGCTTTTTCCAGATTGACCTTCCCGTGGAAAGTTCCCTGCATTCAATATCTGGACCATTCGGAAAGTAAGCATAGTTACCATCGATGGATGGCAATTCAAAACCCTGATAGCCCTGAACTTTTTTTAAATCTACTTTCCAAACAAACTTCAAGATTTTAGATGAATATTTGTCATCTGTATCATTATTGCAACTGACCAAGAATGCTAGTGAAAATATAAATAGTAATAATTTACTCATTGTCTTCATTATATTTTTCACGAATCCACCTTTTCGTTTCACGCATGGTTTCGGTTTCCTGTTTGTTCCAGGGTTTTACGACCCACAGGGCAGCGGCATGGTTATGGCCATCGTTTGGGTTTGTGTTTGGTGCCTCATACCACGAACCTGCAGCATTGGTTGGTTTCTGGTTCTTCAAGGCAATCATCCCATCGGTTTCAACCGTGTTGATGGAAAGAATGGTTGTCCTTGTTTCTGTCCAATTTACGAAAAGCGGATCATCACAATCATATGTCAGAAGGGCAGGAAGAACAGAGTAATTTTCCACTTTGAATCCAACGTCGGTGTTGGCAGTTTGGCAAGCCTGTAACCACTGGTTGCTGATACCATAGTGATGAATGACCACGGTTTCCGTTTCAATATCAAGATCATTGGTTAGATCCTGTGCGGCAATATCAAGGTTCTCAACCGCCCTTCTTGAAACGATGTATCTTTCTTTTGCTGCCTTCGCTTTATTCATTTGATATCTCCATTCACCGACTAACTGAAGACTTACGTCGTATAATGTTTTAAACCGATGCTCAGAGGCCCGGTATTCTGTAACTCTGTTATCAAAAAATGTTCTTAGCGCATAGGTCATTGCGACAGAATGCGCAGGTCCCAGATGTTTTCTAACATTAAAATCATCATTTCCAGCTAAACTCATACCAAGAGTAGGAGCCATAATAAATTTCCAGTAATCCTTAATTTCCGGTTTACTTAAACAATAATTAGGCTTGGAACCTACCAATCGGATAGCAGTCAAGTTAAAGTCTGTCGCCCCAATTATCAGGTAATCAGTAGCAAATGTATTATTTCTGATGGTTTCAATATCAGGATGCCCTTTTTGCATGGATTTTACATCTGTTCGATCATCACCCATCAGATCATAGAAGCCAACAGATGCTTCATTCTTTTTATTTTTTAACTCTTCCCGTATAAAATCTACCATAAATTCAAACGCAAGTGGTGTCCGTGGGGTCTGTGGTCCATTCCCGCCACTAATCATAGCATTAAATAAATCGATTGGAACATGAATAACATCTATTAAATCCGTCAGCAACCACGGATTGTCACCATTGACCCCCATACCAAGTTCATTCATTTGTAGGTTAAACTTCTGTTCCAAAAAATATTTCCCCCCCTTGAGCGTTTCTATTCCCTGAAAGGGTGACTGCATGGCAATGGTGCCACGAATTTTAAATTGCGGGTTCGTATTGGCAACCTTGTTAAAATAGGCTGCGGTCACGCCTCCCATGCTATGTCCGAATATAAACCATTCCCGGTTGGCAAAGTCACTATCCTGCATCCATTCACCAATCTTTTGATTCAACTGTGTTGCCCTCACAGAAAGGGCGACATGTTGAAAGGTAAGGTTATCAATAACGCGCAAATCCTGTCCGAGTGTGCCTCTTAATTGATTCAAGAGGAGGTTGTGATCATAAGTTAAGTCTGGCGCGTCTGGTTGACCAATATAGGTTTCATACGAGCTTCCTCCCACACCGGGTAGAAAGATGATTCCATATTTGGTTTGGGCAATGCTGGCTGCTGTTAACAGAAACAAAATAATAAAAGTAATAATGGTTTTCATGGGTAACTCCTACTTCGGCATGATCCGGTACTTGTTGCGTGTTTCCATTGTCTCAGATATCAGGGTCAACCTGCCATCCACCCTATCGAATAACCGGGTCGATATCATAACCGGGAAGAACCGGTTTCCAATTTCGGTATAGGCATATTTGGTCAGCAGTGAAAGGGATCCTCCTACATACAAGGCTTCCTGTAGAGTCATTCCGGTATTACCATCCATCAGGATGTGCAGGTAGTCATCTGATTGGGATTGTTTGAAAATGGCTGAAATCTGATTCTTATTGTTAATGCTCAGTGTTCCACCATTACGGGTCACAGACTTTTCCAATTGCTCCAACCATTTACCGTTCAGACCACCGGTGGTATCGGGTCCGGTGGAAGGGACCCACTCACCCGTTTCCTGTTTAATCCGTTCAATTTCTGTTAAAACTGCATCGGGTATGGGAGTCCTTTTCACCTCTCCGTTATCCAGGTAGGATACTGATTCGTGGTCATTTATAACCAATCGTCTGACTTTCATGCCCTTGTGAAATTCAGATTCTTTAATTTCTCCCGGTCCTGGTTCACCTCTCTTGGAAGGAGCAAAGGCTTTCCCTTCGTAGGTGCCATCCACGAAGGTTTTTTCGTAGGAAAAACGGCCTGTGCTATCCCAGTTTTCCACGACCATGGCCTTTTCATAACGGGTCAGAATGGGGGCTTCCGCCTCACTGGCTCCTTTGGCAAGAATGCTCCCTCTGATCCGTGGCTTTACCGATAAAACCTCTTCTTCGTAGAATGCAGCATACGCCTGGCTTGGCCTTAACCGAACTCCCGCATTTCTGTCTGTTTGCGCTGTTTCCTCGGCAAATTTGGGCTCGACGCAGGCAGATACCAGCATTCCCAAAGCCAGTATCTGCAGACCAAATAAACGATTCTTTTTCATTTTAACTCCCAATCTTGACACTTACAAGCACCTCGATGATTAATATTAAGAAAAAAAAAAACATCAGATGTCAATAAGTGGCACAAGAAAAAGGCAAGGAGATGCATGTAGATGTTTTACGGTTTGTAAGATTCAATCAGAAAGGGAGGGTTTAAAATATGTACGCGAAGACGCTAAGGCGCTGAGTTTCCTGTACTAATAACCATTGCGTTCCTGGTTATGAACCCTTGGCGCTCTTCGTGTTAAAACGAATTGAACCTTTGCGTCCTGGCGTCTTGGCGTCCATATTCCCCCGGTAACCGTGAATTGAATTTTCCCTGTTTTTCTGCTTACTTCGGTCTGTGTCTGAAGAACAAACTCCCTATCAGGTTGCCCCGGCCGGGCCAAGCACCCCTGCCACCCCGCGTTTCCGGCTGATCAAACGGCTGTTCGGCTTTCCCCCCGATGTCGGTCTGCGTTTCTGCCTGCAGGATCAGTTTTTTAAGAAAATCCTTCGTCTCAATCCGACCGTACCCTGGCCGGTGCATTTCACCAGTACCATCGGAAATCCGGAAAGGATCAAATGCGGCCGGTCGGTGTATCCCGGTGACAGTCCGGGTGTGTATATCAACGCCAAAAACGGCGTGGAAATCGGCGATTTCACCAATATCGGTCCGAACGTCGGCCTGATCTCGGCCAACCATGATCCCATTGACAACCAACGGCATGTTCCCGCGCCTCCCATCCGGATCGGCCGGTTCTGCTGGCTGGGGATGGGTGCCATCGTGCTTCCCGGCGTGGAACTGGGCGACTTTACCATCATCGGGGCAGGGGCGGTCGTCACCAAATCCTTTCCCGACGGGTACTGCGTTCTTGCAGGAAATCCAGCCGTTGTGATCCGGCAGTTAGATGAAGCCGCCTGCCGTCATTTTGCAGCCTCGCGTTCATGATGGTTTCTCCCGGCCGGATCGCAGGTCTGTTTTTCTCCCGGTTTATCCCATCGGTTACCATTCTGATGGTCGGCATGCTGTTTTCCCGGGTATTGCCGCCCGCCGATTATGGCGTTTACACGACCTTGTGGGTGCATCTGTCGGTGGCATCGGTGTTAACCGCCTGGGGATTTCCTTCGCTGGTCCTCAGTCAGTCGGTCCGTTGGACGGCTGATCGCCGGACTTCACTCTTCCGGTCGGCCTCTCTTCTGTCTGCCCTGCTGGCCCTGATCACCGGCCTGACTCTCTATCTGGCGGGCGGCTATCCGCTACCGGTTTCATTGCTCTCTGCCGGACTGGTGCTGATTCAATCGTGGTTTGCTGTTCTTGAATCGCGTGCCATCCGGGCCAATCAGGAATGGTCGCTGCAACTGATCAATTCTGTCTGGTCGGTGGGATTTCTGGCTGTGCACATCCTGGTCTGGCAAACCGGTTACTCACTGGTGAACCTGCTCACCGGTTGGATGGCAGTTTCCGGGCTGCGCCTCATGGCCCTTTCCTATCTTCTCGGGCAGATTCCCGACCGCGCAGCCGATCAGGTGACCGGAACTGAAAATGTGGCCGGTGTCTGGTTCGGATTCGGGCTGAATGACGCCCTGCAGATTGTATCCCGCTGGCTCGATAAACTGGTGGTGGCGGTCCTGGTGCTTCCTGCCGATTTCGCCGTTTATTTCAATGGCACATTTGAGATTCCCTTTATCACCATGCTGATGACCAGCGTGGCTGCTGTGGCCACCAGTCAGATGAGTGAGTCGCTGCATGGCCATCAGACCGATCCGTTCCGTGTTTTCCGGATCACCACGCGCTGGACAGCCGGACTGGTGTTCCCTCTGTTTTTCTTCGCTTTCTGGCAACGGGATTGGGTCATTACCCTGCTCTTCTCGGAAACCTATGCGGCCTCGGCTGTTCTGTTCGGAATCTATTGCTGGGTGCTTCCGGTCCGGATCGGGTCCTTCAGTTCGCTGCTGCAGGTCCGCGGGGACAGCCGGCGGCTCGTCACCGGCGCCATTCTCGATCTGGCTTTATCGCTGAGTCTCATGTTCAGTCTGTATCCGTTTCTGGGGCTGGCCGGCATTGCACTGGCTCTGGTTCTTTCCACATGGATTCAGGCAGGGTATTATCTCGTGGTGACCTCACGGACCGCCTCGGTTCCGCTCACCGGCCTCATGGACCTGAAATCCCTTCTGCAACGCTTTTTCCTCTCCGGTTTCCTGATCGGATTGATGTCCCTGCTCACCGCGAACACCGACTCCTGGCTGCGGATGCTTCCGTCCCTGATCGCCATGTCTGGTCTGACCATCTGGTTTTTCCGGTCGGATCTGAAAAGAAATTATCAAGAGGTGTGAACCAACACGATGTTCCATTAAAAGTGAAAGCAATGTTTTTCGAAGGATTTTCAGAGTCATAGAACCCATGAGTTCAGCCAGTACCGGATTTACCAGTCAGCCATTAAGCCTGCTCAGGAAAGCGGTGATCGCCTCTGCATCGGTCACCCGGCAGAAAAATGCCATTCACGCCTTTACCGAAACCGATGTCTCCGTTCCCAGACAACAGATCAGAGACCATGCATCCCGTACCGGAATCCGGATTTCCTTCACGGCCTATCTGGCAAGGTGTCTGGCCGTCACCATACAACGGCACCCGGGACTGAATGCGTTCATCGCCGGAGGGCGACTGATTTTTCCGGATCAGATCACCATCAGCGTCCTGGTCGAGCGGGAACTCAACGGGGAACGGTATCCGGAACCATTGGTTATTCACGATTGCGGGGCCCTGCCGGTTGATGCGATCCACACCCGGATCAGAAACGCACAACAGACACCACCTTCCCGGCTGGGTGCACTTTCGGGCAATCGCTGGTTCCGGCTGATTCCCGGGTTTCTCATGAAAGCGATGATCCGTCTGGCGGACCGCTCGGTAAAAATGGGACTTCGCTACGGAAAGCTGGCCATCACCTCGGTGGGAATGCATTGTCAGTCACCTGTCTGGTTCATTCCGCATGGCAGTGCCACGGTGCTTCTGACAGTCGGGAGTATGATTAACCGTGTGGTGGAAACAGACAGCGGGTATGAAACCCGGGAACACCTCTGTCTGACCGTTTCCTTCGACCACGATGTGGTGGATGGCGCCCCCGCGGCCCGGTTCATGCAGGACCTGACCGATGAAATAAGAAGCGGCCGCGAATTGGATTTTCTGAAGAATCAGGAAGGAGTGCTGATATGTTAAAAAAAGTGGGCATTTTCCTGGCAGTCACCGCATGGATCAGTCTGTCAGAATTTATCCGGAATTCATTTCTGCTCAGGGATTTCTGGGTGGAACATTACCAGGCCATGGGTCAGGTATTTCCCGAGGCCCCGGTGAACGGCGCCGTCTGGGGCATCTGGACGATGGTTTACACGCTCGTGATCATTGAACTGAGCAAACACCGCAACTGGGCAATTACTTCCGTCTGGGCATGGGTGCTGGCATTTCCGATGATGTGGCTGGTGATCGGGAATCTGGGTGTGCTTCCCTGGGGGATTTTACCGTTTGCCCTGCCGCTGAGCATGCTGGAAACCGTGGTCGCCGTCCTGATTATCAAAAAATCGGGCGTATTCGCCTGACTCAGCCGACTTCGACCCGTTCCACATGGTCGAAGGGTTCTTCGAGGAACATCCGGCCAAGGTCACCAAAGCGGAAGTTGAAGTCACTCACATAAAACTGGTAAGGATCCCGGCTGGATGCTTTGGAAAGCAGATGGTTGCTTTTCAGGGTCGTCTGCACATCGAGGGCGGTTTCCTCGCCCGAATCGACCAGTGAAATGGAATCGAACGTTTCACGGCGGATGGCTTCCTTCAGCAGCGGATAGTGCGTGCAGCCGAGCACCAGCGTATCGACGTGATGATTTTCGAGAGGTTTTAAATATTCCCGGATAATCAGCTTCGTTGCCGGATGGTTCAGCCAGCCTTCCTCGACCAGCGGAACGAGAAGCGGGGTCGCCTGCCCAAAAACCTCCACTGCCGGATTGGCTTGACGGATGGCGGTTTCATACGCCTTCGAATTGATGGTACCAACCGTTCCGATCACACCAATTTTACCGCTTTTCGATTTGCGGATGGCTGCGCGTGCACCGGGGTCGATCACTCCGATAACCGGAAGCCGGGTGGCTTCACGAACGGCTGTCAGGGCAAAGGCCGTGGCCGTGTTGCAGGCAATGACGATCAGCTTCACCCCTTTTGATTCGAGAAAACGGGTGATCTGAAGCGAGTAGTCAATGATGGTATCCCGGCTTTTATTTCCATACGGAACCCGACCGGTATCGCCAAAGTATACAATGGATTCTTTCGGAAGTAACCGGTGTATTTCCTTCACAACGGTCAATCCGCCGATGCCGGAATCGAAAACACCAATGGGTGATGATGGACCAATTAAAGCAGACATTCCGCAAAAATAGACCAGCCGGGTATTTTTCAGAACCGGCCGAAACAAAAAGGGGGCCCTGAAGCCCCCTTTGCCGGTCACCGGGAAATTATTTCCGGAGATTCCAGATCTCCTGATAACCCAATTCCTTTTCCCGGGCCGCCTGTTCATCCAAAGCCTTATTCAGCAACGTATTCAGATCCTTTAACCGGACCACCCCTTCCAGAAACTCACCGGGAAAACTCCCAGATTCCATGATGGCATCACTGATGGGATCGCCCATTCCATACACCACACCCTGGGTGTAAATGGTAGGTCCGTACAGATATCCATTGGGTTCACCCGAAATCCGGATGGCCAGACGCGGAGCAAGGGTGGCCTTGGCTGCTTCATCAAACCAGGGCATTTCCAGATCAAGGGTGACCGAAATCAGTCCGTCCACATCCAGTTCCTCAATCAGTCGTGCATCGGTCCGATCCGCCGCAAAGGTGGAAGACACACTGCTGATCATGGAAGACAGACTGGTCGGAATGAGGCTTTTGGTTCCTTTGTACGATTTGGAAACCTCGACCACCGACGCTTCATCCTTAATCTCTTCCAGATCCTGATAGGTTTTCGATGCCAGAACTTTTTCCATGGGGATCAGTTCAATATTGTACCGTTTTTTCATCAGTCCGGAGACATCCTTATACAGATTATCGAGCAATTTGTCCCAGTAAGCATCGGGCAGGGTCGGGAATTTCCGGGTGGAAGTGGTCGTCGTGGTTGTGGTGGTCACGTATCCGCCGCCATAGGTTTTCGTTGTGTTGGTCGACGTACGGGTCTGCATGAGTTTGGTGGCACGGACGCTCAGTGACACCAGCGCCATTTTCTTCGCGGTGGAAAATGGTTTTCCGGTATAGGCATTGGGTTTGCTCAGTTCGGCCACCAGCTTTTTATCATCTTCACCGCTTTCAATTTTCGTATTGATGAAATCAACCTTATCCAGTTCACCGGTTACCGTGACCTGTGCATGATCCCAGGCCACCGAAATCACCTGGCAGGCCCCTACCACACCCCGTTGAACGGGTTCCACCTTAAACCGCTCAACCAGCAGCCAGGTCGGTCCGGTCCGTGGTTTCAGATTGGGAATATTCCGGAAAGCCACCGCAGGAATGGTCACTTTATCCTTCAGCCGGAAGGAGGCAATTTCCACGAAAGAAGTTGTTCCCATGACATCCAGGATGAGGTAGGCCTTCCCCTCGGTGTTCTTAGCACCTTTCGGATGCTCGAATTCCAATACCAGGTCTTTGTTAAAATCAATGGTTCCCGTGCCGCCATTCACCGATTTGATTT
Source organism: Bacteroidota bacterium (assembly GCA_013360915.1). Taxonomy (NCBI): domain Bacteria; kingdom Pseudomonadati; phylum Bacteroidota; species Bacteroidota bacterium. The sequence goes on along the minus strand of JABWAT010000020.1, from coordinate 12,677 downwards.
TGATGGGTTCAACGGGTGTTACCGTGGTTTTAAAGGTCTGACCGCTGGAGGTCACCACTTCGACCGGTTGCGGGCCCAGATCACTGACCGTTCTGGCATACACACCATTGGACCAGTAGGGCAAGGTATCCGCTCCGTTTTTAATCACTCCATCGATGGTGTACATCCCAATCCCCTGCCGTTTGGTAAAATTGACCACCAGGCTGTTCGAACCCGGCACCCACTTATCACTGGCATAACTTACTTCGGTGGTGGCTGCTTCTTTCGGATATAAATTCTGAATCAGCCGTACCTGCATGGCCACATCACCCAGATTGCTGGTTTTCTGGGTCATCAGATTTCCCACCACCGACCCGATCTGGGCACAACCGGGAAGAAGAACAAGCAACACCGCACACGCAATACCCGACACTACACGCTTCATACCGGACTCCGTTTCTGGTTAATAATGGAAACAATCAGACGAAAATCATGCCAACCCATTTTTCCAAAACGGGAACCCCGGGAATGCGGTCCAATTGGCAACGAGGGATTTTAGCTGTAATTTATTGTTGACACCACCGTAATCAGGATCAGTCACCCATGTCCATTCAGACCATCACCTTAAAACCGGTCGCCCCCTTTCAATTTCACGAATCAATCAGACAAATCGAGTCCTGGTCCCTGTCACTCGTTCACGCCTGGACCGGTGAAACGTATTTCCAGAGCCTGTCTCTTGATCAGTTTTCAACCGTTTTTTCACTGACCTGGAACGGATCGGTGGAAAAACCTGAACTGGCATTGGATGTTCCATCCGACCTGTCTGTAAAACAGGTGGAAGCCGTCCGGCAGGCGGTCAGCCGGCAATTTTCGCTGCCGTATGATCTCAACCGGGTGATAAAGAGCAAAACCGATCCGATACTGAAAGAGCTTGTGAAAGCCCGCTGGGGCTATCACCCGGTCATATTCCCCACGCCGTGGGAATGCATTGCCCACAGCATTATCTCCAGCCAGGTCAGTGAACGACTTACCCAGCGGATTCTCGAGTCGCTCATGGAACAGGCAGGCACGCACGTTCACTGGCAGGGAATGGATTTCTGGTGTTTTCCGCGGCCCGATCAGTTTGCAAAACTGTCCGAAACACAATTGAAAAGCATGTCGCTCAGCCGTCAGAAGATTGACTATCTCGGCGGATTATCGAAACGTCTGGCCGCTGGTGATCTGGTTTTTAATGACTGGTTTGATCTGCCTTCCGAAGAGATTCTGACCCGCTTGCAAACCATTCGCGGTGTGGGAAAATTCACCGCCGCCTTTGCCCTTCCCTTCGGATTCGGAAAACTCGATGCCCGGGTACCCATGGAAGGCGGATTCCGGAAAGTGGTCGATGCGGTGTACGGTCCCGAATCCACCACCGACTCCGGGTGGGCAATCCTGCTCGATTCCTGGGGCGAGTTCAGGGAATTGGCCATGTTCTACGTCTGGAGCGAGTACGACCGGTTGAAATCGGAAGGAAAGCTGCCAAAGAAATCAACGTAGCCATGCGTTTTCCTTTTTTTCTGGTTCTTACCACGCTGGGTGTTTTCAGCCTGACTGCTCAACCGGTACGACTGACTCCCCCACTGCATCTGAATGCCGGACAGTCGGTTATTCTGGATGTACGCCAGGATTCGGCCGGATTTATCTGGGCGGCGACTCAGGACGGACTTTCCCGGTTTGATGGGGTTCAGTGGACCACGTGGAGACGGTCTTCCACCGACTTGCGGTCGTTTTCTGATAACTGGTTTAACCGTATTGCAGAAGCAGAACCCGGGGTTTTCTGGCTGGCGACCGAGGCCGGCGGATTGAACCGGTTGGATGTTCCTGCCGACTCAATACGGTTCTGGTTACCCGATTCTCTGACCGGACTGACTTCGCCGGTGATACGCGATGTGGTTATCTCTCCAAACCGGTCATTGATTCTCGCTACCTGGGGCCAAGGTGTTGCCAGCTTCGATGAAACCTCCAACCGGTTCCGGTATTTCCGATCCGGACTGTCTGATCCTTTCGTCAGGCATCTGCTTGCCGTTCAGGATGGTATATGGGTCTCTACACGATCAGGCTTGAATTTTCTGGGCTGGAAGGATACCAGTTTTCAATCATGGCTGCCATCCCGCGATGTGAACCGGCCCGACACCGATTTTATCGTCGAAACCACCCGACTGGATGACCGGTTTCTTGCCGTGGCCACCCGAACGGGTCTGCTTCTGTTCAATACCCAAACCAACCGGTTCTCTTCTTTCGGTCCGACAGACTGGAAACCATTGATCACCACCCTGACGGTTGATCGCAGCGGTCGTCTGTGGGCTGGAACCTACGATCAGGGAATACGGGTGTTTAACCGTAACGGAGAAGAACTTTGCTGGCTGAAAGCAGAAACCGGTCATCTGAAGGTGAATTACATCCGCCGGGTTCTCGAAGACCGCGATGGCAATGTCTGGGTGGGAACATGGGGTGGCGGGCTCACACTCTTCCGGCCTGATCTGGAACGATTTCAAATGCCGGAAGGACTGGCCGGATCGCAGGTCCGGTCCTTTTTTCAGGATGCAAGCGGCCGGTTATGGGCCGGACGGTATAAAGAAGGACTCGCTTTTTCGGACGGAGAGACGTGGAAACCAACATCCGGCGGGAAGCGGCTTCCCGATGTTCTGACGGTGACAGCAGATTTTAACGGGACGCTTTGGGCAGGCGGTAATCAGGGTGTTGCAACGATCGATCCGGTTACGCGAAAGGAAACACCCTGGCCGCTTTCTTCCCGGATTCCCGGCGCCATACGGAAACTCGTCTGGGTATCGGCAGATCAGCTCTGGATTCTCTCCAATTCCGGCTGGTACACCTGGCAACCTTCCACAGGAACCCTGATAAATTCAGGAGAACAAGCTGGTCTGAAAAGCCGGAATGCCGAGCACCTGCTGTTCATCAACGATTCAACGGTTTGGATGGCCTTCAGGAATGAAGGTATCACTGAACTGATCAGACGACCCGCCGGCTGGAAACCAACACAGACCTTTACCTACCGGCCGGATGACCTGAGCAGCCTGTCTGCCAACACAGTCCTCGATCTGATAAAGGACGCCTCGGATCATATCTGGGTGGCGACTACATCGGGATTAAACCGCTTTGATCAGGAACTGAACGGATTTACCCGGTTTGGGTCCGATGCCGGTTTACCCAATGAAGTCATTTATTCGCTTCGTCAGGACCGGTTTGGCTGGTTCTGGGCGGGTACCAATCTCGGGCTGGTCCGGTTCCGGCCGGAAAGTGATAATAAAAGACCTCTCCTGGTAACCGTTTTTGACCATACTGACGGACTTCCTTCTGATGAATTCAACACAGCCGCAGCACTGGTTCGTGCCAATGGAACGCTTCTGTTTGGAACGATCACCGGTCCGGTATCCTTCGACCCCTCCCGGTTCAATGAACCCACCCAACCGCCTTCCGTTGGTCTGGTTTCGGTGCTGGTTGGTAACCGGCCGGTAAATCTGCGCGAAAAGGACGGACTGACCATCGGGTATCTCGATAAAATTCTGGATGTGCGGGCCGCTGTTTTGCGGTACAACCATCCTGAACGACATCGGTTTTCCTGGCGACTGGAAGGATTTCAATCCGGGTGGTCGGTTCCTTCATCCGAAAGCAGGTTTGTGTTTACCAATCTCGACCCGGGCGACTACACTTTACAAATCCGCGGCGCCGACCATGCCGGTCAATGGTCTGTAAAACCGGTTGACCTGCGGTTCAGGGTTTTGCCCCCTTTTTACATGACCTGGTGGTTCCGGTTGCTGGCCGTCCTGCTCATCATTGGAATTCCGTTTCTTTTGCTTCTGAACCGGTTACAAAAACTGAAAGCGGTGGAACAGTTACGAATGCAGATTGCAAGGGATCTTCACGACGATGTGGGAGCTCAACTGACCCGTGTAAACATGCAGGCCAATCTGCTGGCAGCTCAGGTTCAGCCTGATCAGCGGGAACAACAAGCCCAGCGACTGATTGATGACAGTCAGGCCGTGCTTCGAACCATGAGCGATGTGATCTGGAGTATCGATGCCGGGAAGGATACCGTTGGCGACTGGATCGGGCGAATCCGGTCGGCTGCCGAATCCCTCACCGGACCCGTCGGGATTCATCTCGATTTTCGGGAGGAAGGCTGGACTCATTCCGATAAAATGGATATCAGGTTACGGCAGAATCTGTATCTGCTGGTGAAGGAGGCGGTGAATAATGCGGTAAAGCACTCGGGTAGTCCGGTCATCCGGGTTCACCTGATCAGGCAGGGCAACCGCTGGAGCATTCTGGTTGCCGATGAAGGAAAAGGACTTCCTGAGTCACCAGGCCGCGGAAACGGATTGAAGAACATGACCCGGCGGGCACAGGCCATTGGCGCCACCCTGACGTTTATCCGGCAAAATGGAACTCATGTGGTCATTGCCGGGGACCGTTTCCCATGAAAATGGGATTGAGGATAGCCAGCAAAACCCGGACCTTCACCGTATGATTACCATTGCATTAATTGAAGACGATCCTGTCATTTCCGACGGACTGGAATTATTCATCGACAGTCAGCCCGATCTGGTCTGCCTGTTGTCGGTTTCCTCGGCAGAAGCCTTTGAAAAACAGTCGGGTGATATCGGTATTCCACAGGTTATTTTACTCGATATCGGACTTCCCGGCATGTCGGGTCTGGACTATCTGCCCGTTCTGACTTCTAAGTTTCCCGACTCCGCCATCGTCATGCTGACGGTACATGAAGAGGCCGATTCTATTTTCACCGCGATTCAACGTGGTGCGACCGGGTATCTGCTTAAATCCACCCCGTTTCCCGAGATCCGCCGCGCACTGGAGCAGATGGCAGCAGGCGGATCGGTCATGTCACCTTCTGTCGCCAGAAAGGTGCTTGCTTTTATTGGCAAACCGGCGCAGTCCACACAAACCGAGCCGCTGACACCGCGTGAAATGGATATTGTAAACGGGTTGGTCAATGGCCAGACCTATCAGGAAATTGCCAACCAGCATCAGATTTCACTGGAAACCGTCCGTCATCATATCAAGAACATTTACCGGAAATGCCGGGTGGATAACAAAGCCGACATCATCCGGATGAAACTGAACCGCGAGATTTAATTCCCCGTTTTTCTTTTCCGTTTCGCAAAAAAAGAAGGCTACCCGGTTTCCCGAACAGCCTGCCGGAGGTTAAACCTTTAAGAGTTATTTTGGTTACATATTTTAAGCACCCAACCAATTATTGCTTGATTATTTTCGTAATATGTTTTTCTGAATTAACCACTAAACCTTGAGCTGGTATTAAATTGCTGGTAAATGGATTTTGGTACTTGTTTGTATCTTTTCTTTCATTTAAAAACTGGATAAATTATGACCGTGTCAACGCTACTGATGAAGTAAATTGCTGCGGTTCTTCATTCGGAAATATGAATTTAAAATTGATTCAGATTGTGATGTTTCCAATTATCAAACCAACTTAAAAGTCCGTGATTTATTTGATGGACATGGTGTTGAGGGTTCCAACCTTTTGGAGTTTAATGCTCAAGGTTTGTCATCCGGTGTTTATTACTATAAGGTTCAATTTGAACAGATTACCAAAACTGGTAAACTTCTTTTATCCAAATAATTCTAAAAAGCCGGATTTATTTCTAAATCAGGCTTTTTAGTATTCAAGGAGTCTTTATGAAAGCGATTTTAACAATTTTTCTCATAATTCCGTTTTTTTGTTATTCCCAATCCAGATTACCGTACAAAGTTGGGAATGGCTGGTTTTACTCAAACCTTACTCAAAAATGGGGTAGTAAAATAATAGATAGTTATCACAATGATGGATCAGAATACTTTTTATTTGATAATAAAATCAAAACACTCCCCTTTTTTCAACCAATTAGAGTTGATTCTCAAAATGTATACTGGTCATATATTGACGATCCCATTGATTCACTCAACTCCAGATGGATACCTTTTTTTTATGGAAATCAAAACATCTCTGAAATAATATCATTTAATGATACTACGAGGTATATTACCCAGGAAACTGGTGATACAATTGTATCAATATGGCCAATTGACTTTTACTACTCTCGAAACGAACAATTAAATGTTTTCGGCATAAATGATTCTGTGGAAATTCGTGTGAGTTCTATAGGATTAATTTCACATACACAATTATATTCTGAAAAATTTGGTTTACTCCAGGAAACAGAATCTGAAGGTGGAGGATCGATCGTTTTAAAAGGCTGTATAATAGACGGCACCGCCTATGGTGATACCACGGGTTGGTACCTGGATACAGAGGATGAATCACCGGTTCCCATTGCACCATCGTTGTTGAAAAACTATCCGAATCCGTTTAACCCGGTTACCAAAATTCCCTTTTCCCTTCCCTTTGGTACAACTATCCGGCTTTCTGTATTCGATATGACGGGAAAGGAAGTATCAGTGCTCCGGTCGGGTTACATGCCACCCGGGATTTACACCCAAATCTTTAATGCATCGGGTTTATCTTCGGGTGCCTATATCGTCCGGTTACAAGCCGGAAAGTATGCTTCTTCTCAGGTGGTGATATTAAGTAAATAAAAACCTCCCGACATTGAACGGGAGGTTTACGAAGACGTGTTATCGGATAAGCATCATTTTACCGGTCACTTTCTGGTTCCCTGCCGTTAGTTGATAGTAATACACCCCGCTTGCCAGACCGGTCGCCCGGAAAGGAACAGCATGCGTTCCCGGTTCTGCTTTTCCATTCACCAACGTGGATACCAGTCGTCCTGTCACATCAAAAACCTGCAGCTTCACTTCACTGATTGCAGATAGCTGATAACGGATTACCGTCGTTGGGTTGAACGGATTCGGATAATTCCCCAGCAAGTGGAACCCGGTAGGTGAAGCGTCAATGGTAAGGATCTGACTGTAAGACACGGTTCCATCGAGATCGAGTTGCTTCAGACGAAACAGTGACTGGCGAGCAGCACTTCGACTCCGCTCAGGGTCCATGATTGGTGATTGGAAGGAATACGATTTTGGAGAATTGGTAGTACCGCTTCCTGCCACAAATCCAACGGTCTCCCACTCTTCCGAATTCTGAATTCCGGACCCTGCATTTCGACTTCGCTCAATGACCGGGTCCGAAGGGTCTGTTTCTGAAAGGTTTCTTCCTGTCCCTTCGAGAACCTCAGGGTCCGGAAGAAACCTCTGTACTTCCCATCCAAAATTAGTCGTTTCCGATTTGGTGGACCAATTCAGGATGAACTGATCACCGGCAATGATTCCGGTAAATGAAACCAATTCAACAGGCACCGTATTGGCCAGGCTCATGCGGGAGAGCCGGACGGCCGGTTTATTTCCCGCGGTGAGAAAGGTACCTCCCACCCAGATTTCATTGTTCTCCTCATCCACACAGACGGTATAAACGGTCGAGTTGGTTCCCGATCCCATCGGGTACACCACATCATTAAATACCATCAGCAGATTGGAAGCTGATTGAGTCCAGCCAGCAGTGAACAATCCCCCAATAAACAAGCGACCATCGGAGTGTGCAGCAATGGCCCGAACCTCATCGGAAATTCCGGTAAATCCGGTTGAGGAATTCATCGAAACAGCCGCCCAGGTGGAACCGGTCCATTCGGCAATTTTGCCAACACTGGTAAACATGGTACCAAATGTTCCGCCCACGAGCATGGTATTGTCGGGCGATCGACCCCAGGTATAGGCGATCCCGGCAGTGGTTCCATTCAGCAGATTGTTATATACCCCATTTTTATAGTTTCCAACCCGGTTAAACGTTCCACCGGAAAAAGGTCCCAGTGTTGATGACATGGCCACATACACCGAGGTATCGGGGCCGGTCGTCAGGTCGAAAACGGTTGGTGTTCCCGAAGCACCCCGGTTCACCCAGACACCATTGTGCAATTTTGCAAACCGCTGCAAAGAGAAAAATCCGGCAGTTTGGGTAAACACACCACCAATAAAAACAGAATCCTGTTGAGTAACAGTTACGGCGTAAACGGTGTTATTGGGTCCATCCGCTGCAACAGCCTCCCAGTTTTTCCCGTTCAGCCGGGCTACACGGTTTGCAGACACCCCATTCACTTCTGTGAACTGACCACCAATAATCATGTCCCCATCCGACATGAAATCGATGTCATTCACCGTTCCATTGGGTCCGGATCCGTACCCACTCCAGGAAGTGCCATTAAAACTGGCGAGATACGGCGCTTCAATTCCACCGATCCGGGTAAAGCTGCCGGCAACGATGATCGATCCGGTTACCGGATGCTTCACGATTTTCGCAACGGTGCTGTTGGCACCCCAGCCACCGGTCACGGCCGTCATGGCACGGGAAGACAGATTGGTTTTGATTTGGGCAATGCCGGGCGATTCGTTCCCTCCCACTTCATAGAAGGTTCCGCCGATGGTGGTAACACCACTTTCCAAAGCTTTCAGCGAGTAAACGGCCAGATCGGGCGCAGCAGGTGTTCCGGTTGGATTAAAGGTTCCCGATGTGTTCAGCGTGGCCAGATAGGAAGATGGCGTGCTGAAAGTCCCTCCGAGAAAAATCAACCCAAGGCTTTCATTGTAATCTACCATCTGAACGGAACCATTCACCGAAAAACCAAAGCCACTCCAGGTAACCGATGATTTTCCGACGACTGCTTTAGCGAGATAGGTGGTGGAAACTCCACCGATGGAAGTAAAAGTCCCCCCGACATAAATGGTGCCCGAGGAAACCGAGGTGATGCTGTTTACAGACATGGATGCCGCGTTAGCGCCTAAATCACGCCAGACGCTTCCATCATAACTGGCAAGCCTGCCGGTGGAAAGTCCGCCCACCGAAGTAAAAGCCCCCGATGCAAACAAGAATGATCCGTTGTGATGCAAAGCCCGCACGGTGGAATTGGGTGAGTATGTAAATCCGGTAAAGGAAGTTCCGTCAAATTTCACCAGGTTCGAATCGGGTGATTGGAAAAATCCCCCAATCCATAAATCATCATTTTCGTCGATGGCCAGCGACCACACCTGCGGTCCACCGGTACCCGAAAGCCCGCCCGGCAAGGCCGACCATGAAACGCCGTTCCATCTGGCAACCAGATTCGCCGATACCCCTTCCACCGAGGAAAAAGCCCCGCCAATGAACACAGTTCCGGTTCCATCCACTTCAATATCAAATACCGTGTTATTGGCTCCCGTCGTAAAACCATTCCATTTCGATCCATCCCAATACGCCAGGTTTTTTGATGGAATGCCATCCACTCCCGAAAAACTGCCACCAATCCAGACATTGCCAGAACTGTCTTCCGCAATGGCATACACCACCCCATTGGTAACGCCGGACAGATTAAAAGCTGAACTCCAATCTGAATCGGTCTGCGTAAAACCGGCTGATGCCAGAATGAAAAGAAGAATTCCTGCAGTAACGACCTGTTTCATGTAACCCCCTTTTTGTAAACTCCGGAAACAAAACTCCGGCTTTTCCCGGATTGTCTGTATCCCATGAAAATGTAGGTGGCAGTACCATGCAGTATTTTTGTGGAATCAATCACATGCCCTTCCGACACATCATCCAGGAATACCGATCTGCTTACTCGGGCCTCAGCCGCGACTCGTGGCTGCTTGCGGTCGTCATGCTGATCAACCGGAGTGGGGCCATGGTTCTGCCGTTCATGAGTCTGTATGTCACCCGTGAACTGCATTTTTCCCTCACCGAAGCCGGCCTCCTCGTCAGTCTGTTTGGTGCCGGATCCATTGCAGGCGCTCTCACCGGCGGAGCGCTGGTCGATCGGTTCGGGGTGTTTAAAATTCAGGTGGTGTCGCTGACTGCCGCCGGCATCGGATTTTTCTGTCTGATTCCGCTGCAGACTTTCCAAAGTCTGGCCATCGGACTGTTCACTGTCACTTTTTTTTCGGATATGTTCCGGCCAGCCAATGCCTCGTCTGTTGCGGTGTATTCACCTCCCGAATCGGTGGCACGGGCTTTTTCTCTCAACCGGATGGCCGCCAATCTTGGCTTCGCCATTGGTCCGGCGTTGGGTGGCCTGCTCACCGTCATTGATTTCCGTCTGATTTTCGTGGCCGACGGACTCACCAGTCTGGTCGCGGCCTTTGTGTTTTACCGGGCTTTCCGTCACCGCCAACCGGCTCCGGCCCCGGGCCGGCCTCCCCTGATCGGACCAGCCTACCGCGATGCCGTTTACTGGGGATTCATCCTGCTGGTAATCATTTTTGCCGTCGCCTTTTTCCAATTGTTCTCCACCATGCCTTTGTTCTTCCGCACCGAAGCCCATCTTACCGAACCCATGATTGGCGGCTTGCTTGCTTTAAACGGATTTCTCGTCTTCCTGTTCGAAATGGTTCTGGTGAACCGGCTGGAAGGATCAGGAAAAGACCATCTGCTGATACCCGGTGGCATTTTTCTGCTGATTCTGGCCTTTCTGTTTCTGCTGCCACCACCGGTCTGGGTCTTTTTGCTTCTGTCGGTAATTCTGCTTTCCTTCGCTGAAATGCTCGCCATGCCCTTTATGGCAGCCTGGATTACCAAACGGGCTGGCGGCAACGGATTGGGGTCATATATGGCTCTCTACACCATGGCCTATGGGGTGTCTCTGATTCTGGCACCTCTGGCCGGTACCACACTGGCCGATCAGGCCGGTTTTCACTCACTCTGGATCGCCTGCTCGATCCTGCTGATCCCGCTGCTCTTTCTGTTTTACCGGCTTCCCGGTTTAAGGAGATGATATGAAACGCCTCTTGTGTTTTCTCATTCTGTTACTCACAGTCATCATCGGATTTGCTCAATCCGATCGTAAACAATCCTTCGATTCACACGGAAAAATCCTGGTCATCCATGACAATTCCCGGTTTGCACCCGTCTGGACCCCGACGGTCGGCGGATTTTATAAAATTGAAGCTTTTCTGAAACCCGATTCCACCCTTGTGCTCGATGTGTATACCGATCCCGGTCAACGGTATTTTCTGCTGGTTAGTCCATCGGTTTTCAAGACCAACCGTCAACTGATTGACTCGCTTCTTACGATTTCACCTTCAGAATCCGAACTGGCTGAAACAGAAGACCGTTCCGATCTGGAGTTTGACTTCATCATCGGACAGGTCAGTTTTGTTGGCTACCATTCCGTGGCCGTTCCCAATGGCGTGTTCCGCATGAACAGCGTGGCAGCCCCGCTTCTGATCACTGGTGGCAGCTATTTCCTGCTCTCTCATCTGATAAAAGATGAACCCCTTAACCGTTCCATTGTCGCCGGCACCTTCGATGGTCATCTGGCCGGACTGGGACAGGGACTCTTTGCCGGATTTGCCCTTAATCCGGATAATGAACGCCTCATTCTCGGAGCCACCAGCGCAGGTGGAATTCTGCACGCGGTATCTTCCTTCAAGACCTTTAAAGCCGCAAAAGAACCAGCCTCTGTCAGCTACGTAAAACTGAAAGCAGAAACGTACTCCCTTTTCTGGCCCGCCCTGATCCTGAATCCCCTGTGGCCCGATTCCAAACGGGGCGCACAATCGGCGGCCGCCACCGGACTTGCTCTCAGCCTGACTTCCCGGTTCTGGTCCCCGTCAATTCTTAAGTACAACGAACGGAACATGAGTCTGGGTGATGCCATGCTGGTTGAAGACTTCCATCTGAATGTCATTTCCACCGTTTTCAGTTTTGGTGCAGCTTCACAGTCTTTCGAGGAAAAATGGTTTTTACCTGCATTGGGTGTCAGCAGCGCCATCGGTCTGATGATGGGAACCACCGATAATGACAATCAGGGATACACCTACAACGATGCCCGGCTGATCAAACGATATATTTACGGGGGCGGTTTGGTTGGACTCGGATTTGCGGCTGCGGTATCCGCCGACAAATGGACTCCCTCGTTGGCCACTGCCGGTCTTTGGACGGGTTACATGGTCGGGAAGCGGATGGTTTCACGATCCGCCTCAACCAGTCAACTACAGTGGGATGTGCAGATCATGCCCGAAAACTGGCTGCTGGCCAGCCGGTTCAAACAACCGGAATCGGAACCACCTGTTACGCTCCCCATCGCCCGGCTGACGTGGTATTTGTAGGGTAGGCCGTCAAAAGTAACCCTGCGAAGCATATCAACCTGCAGGTTTCTGCAGACTTTACGAATTCGGCACCCGGGGACCACATCGGGAGCAGTTCATGGTTCGACCCCATTCGGAGTCAAAGGAAAATAACCCATTGAACACTGCAATTTTGAATTGGTAGTCTTCGCCGACATCGGCCGCCCGGCGCCCTTGTGAGCGGAGATCCCGTTAAGACCGAATCTGCTGTTTGAGGCCCGTAAACGGGACGAGTTCAGATTCGGTTAGGGTCGTAGCGATAACAAGAAGCCTAAGGGCGGGCGGTCGGCCCAGTTTTTTGGTGACTTTTTTGTGAAAAAAGTTACCTTGCGGAGCAAACCCAAACTGGCAGGAACCGTTTGTTTTCCACTTGGTGGTGATCAACTTTCTTCAAAAGAAAGTAGCAAAGAACTTTCCGGCATCGAAACGCACGATCGCCCCCATCCCACTTACCAGATATTTTGATGCGCAGGGTACTTTGAAGACAGAAAACCATGAGTGATTCACAAAATATCTGAAAGCTGCGATCCTTGCCACCCACACCGCCCACCGATGCCGGTGGCCACCCGCGAATGCAA